>JANOED010000129.1:0-16209 GCA_031413035.1 Leifsonia sp.
AGAAATTAAGTTCGCCGAAGCCGTTCTCGACAACGGTAAGTTCGGCAAGCGCACCGTTCGGTTCGAGACCGGTCGACTCGCGCAGCAGTCACAGGGCGCAGTTGCCGCTTACCTCGACGAGGACACCATGATCCTCAGCGCCACCAGCGCCGGCAAGCAGCCGCGCGAGGGCTTCGACTTCTTCCCGCTGACGGTGGATGTCGAGGAGCGTTCGTACGCCGCTGGCAAGATCCCCGGCTCATTCTTCCGTCGCGAAGGTCGTCCGTCGACGGAGGCCATCTTGGTCTGCCGTCTCATCGACCGCCCGCTGCGCCCGACCTTCGTCGAGGGTCTTCGCAACGAGGTGCAGATCGTCATCACGGTGCTGTCAATCGCTCCTGACGAGTTCTACGACGCTCTGGCGATCAACGCCGCGTCGGCGAGCACCCAAATCTCGGGCCTGCCGTTCTACGGACCGGTCGGTGGCATCCGTCTCGCCTTGATTGGCGATCAGTGGGTTGCGTTCCCGAAGTTCAGCCAGTTGGCCGAGGCCGTCTTTGACCTCACCGTCGCGGGCCGTCTTGTCGTCGACGAGAACGGCAAAGAGGATGTCGCGATCATGATGGTCGAGGCCGAAGCGACCGAAGGCAGCTGGGACCTCATCAAGGCCGGTGCCACCAAGCCCGATGAGGCTGTTGTCGCGCAGGGACTCGAGGCATCCAAGCCGTTCCTGACGCAGCTCATCAAGGCGCAGCAGGAGCTCGCCGCGCAGGCGGCAAAGCCGATCGCCGACTACCCGGTGTTCCCGCCGTATGCGCAGGAGACCTACGACGCCGTCGCCGGTTTCGCGTACGACGAGCTGAAGGACGTCTACCAGATCGCCGACAAGGTCGCCCGTCAGGACGCAGATGACGCGCTCAAGGCTCGCGTCAAGGAGGCAATCGCGACGAAGGTAGCAGCAGAAGAGCTGCCCGAGTCCGCGCTCGCCGACGTGAGCGCCGCCTACAAGAGCGTCTCGAAGAAGGTCATGCGCAACCGCGTGCTGACCGAGGGTATTCGTATCGACGGCCGTGGTCTGAGCGACATCCGTGCCCTAGACGCCGAGGTGCAGGTCATCCCGCGCGTTCACGGTTCGGCGATCTTCCAGCGCGGCGAGACTCAGATTCTGGGTGTCACCACGCTGAACATGCTCAAGATGGAGCAGCAGATCGACTCGCTGAACCCCGTCACGAAGAAGCGCTACCTGCACCACTACAACTTCCCGCCGTACTCGACCGGTGAGACCGGTCGTGTCGGAAGCCCGAAGCGTCGCGAGATCGGGCACGGCTTCCTCGCCGAGCGCGCACTCGTTCCGGTGCTGCCGCCGCGCGAGGAGTTCCCCTACGCGATCCGCCAGGTCTCCGAGGCTCTCGGCTCCAACGGCTCGACGTCGATGGGTTCGGTGTGTGCCTCGACTCTGTCGCTGCTCAACGCCGGTGTGCCGCTGCGCGCCCCGGTCGCGGGTATCGCGATGGGTCTCATTTCTGACGAGGTCGACGGGGTCACGCGCTACGCGGCGCTGACCGACATCCTGGGTGCGGAGGACGCGCTTGGCGACATGGACTTCAAGGTCGCCGGTACCAGCGAGTTCGTCACCGCTATCCAGCTCGACACGAAGCTCGCGGGGTTACCGTCGAGCGTTCTCGATGGTGCGCTCAAGCAGGCTAAGGAGGCTCGCACCGCGATCCTCGCCGTGATCAACGCCGCGATCGACTCGCCCGACGAGATGGCGCCCACCGCGCCTCGCGTCATCAGCGTTCAGATCCCCGTCGACAAGATCGGTGAGCTGATCGGCCCGAAGGGCAAGACGATCAACCAGATTCAGGATGACACTGGCGCCGACATCTCGATCGAGGACGACGGCACCGTGTACATCGGTGCGGTCGACGGTCCGTCTGCTGAGGCTGCACGTGCCGCGGTCAACGCGATCGCGAATCCGCTGAACCCGGAGGTCGGCGAACGGTTCCTCGGAACCGTCGTCAAGCTGGCAACGTTTGGCGCGTTTGTCTCGCTCACCCCTGGCAAGGACGGCCTGCTCCACATCAGCGAGGTTCGCAAGCTCGCCGGCGGAAAGCGCGTCGAGAACGTCGAAGACGTGCTCGCGATCGGCCAGAAGATCCAGGTGGAGATCACCAAGATCGACGACCGTGGAAAGCTCTCGCTCGCACCGGTCGACGACAGCGCCGAGGCCGCTGACACTGCAGACACCGATGGCTCCGGCGCATCGTCTGAAGGCCCTGAGGAACCCGCCGAGGGCTAGTCAAAGCCTCTCGTCACACGCCCTCAGGCCCGCCTCGAACTCGAGACGGGCCTGAGGTGTTCTCGGGTACATTCGTCTACCCCCGTTTGGGGGGTGATGGGGTGGCGGTTACCACCCTAGGGTGAGCGAATGATCACTCCGTTCGACCACTTCATGAGGTCGGTTACGACGTGGCTCGACACAGCGTGGTATCTGTGGGCCGCAATGGCCGTCGCGGCTGTGGTTGTAGTGGTTGTTGTTGTGCTTGCCAGGTCTAAGGCACGGTCGCGGCGACGGGTTCCGCAGTACCGGCGTCAGGTTCCCACTCGGTAGTTTCGACCCTAACCGAGCCCCGGAATGGAGAGCCATCCCAGCGCGATCAGAACGACGATCGTGTTGAGGATCAGCGCGATCACCGTGATGGATGCGTAGCCACCGGTGCGTCCGCCTCTTAAGACCAGAAGGAGGATCAGCACGACCTCGAGTGCGAGGGCGAAGATGAAGGTGCTAAAGGGCGCAGGGAATGCGATGAACACCGAGATAAGCATGAGCACGGCGAGAACGAGTTCGGCGACCGCGAGTATCGAGTTGTTGCGGCCGCGTACTCGACGGATGCCGTCAACGATCGCGAAGACGGCGGCAAGGATGGTGATTATGAGGAGCCAGGATATTGTCATGTGCTCACCATACGGGTCACAGAAAACCCGCCGTGGGGGGTTGACGGGAGCTACTTGGCTTCGGCGAGAACTCTCTGGGTGATGCGCCCGAGTGCGGCGGTCGCGGCAATCGAGTCGCCGGCGTAGCCGCCGGAGAGGGCGCCGTCACGCGCCAGCAGCAGTTCATCCGCAGCGTCTCCGGGCACCGGATGACCCATGTCGCGGAGCATCTGGGCGAGTGCCTCGACGTACCACTCGCGGTGGGTGACGACTATCTGGCGCACCGGGTGCGCTGCATCCGGAAACTCTGCTGCGGCGTTGATGAACGGGCACCCACGAAATCCGGGACTCGAAATCTCGCTTGCGATGTCGGCCACGAAGAGGCGCAGTGCTGCCTCAGGGTTCTCGGCGGTCGCAACCATCCGTTCAACATTGGCTCGCACTCGCGTGTGCCTCGCGGCGATGTACTCGATGATGAGGTTGTCTTTCGCGCGGTAGTGCTTGTAGAACGTCGCCTTCGTTACGGATGATGCGCTGATAATGCGGTCGACTCCAACGGTGCGGATGCCGTCTTCGTAGAAGAGCTCGCTCGCAGTCTCAAGAATTCGCCCCTTCGCTGGAGCGCGCTGTGCGGCCGGAGGTTCCTCAACGACCATCACAGCGCGACTCCTTGCGGGGGAACGCCCGACCGAGGGGGGCAGTCGGGGTTGAACCGCACGGCCACCATCGGGTAAGTGACTGTGCGGGGCTTCGGATGCCCGACTAGAACGCTACCATAAGAGGACAGACAGACCAGTCTGCTAGACCACCGTTCTACCCCCACTTCGGGGGGTACGATTCCGCCTCGCTGAGGATGTCGTAGGCTCGATGCGATGAACCTCGCAGTGCCGTTCCCGCTCGACACGGCTGAAACGACCTTCACCGCATCCGGGGGCTCACTAGTTCGGCGCACAATCCTGCCGAGCGGCGTGCGTATCCTCAGCGAGAGCGTTCCTGGCGCACGCAGCTCAACCGTGGGTTACTGGGTTGCGGTGGGCTCGCGCGACGAGGTGACCGAGACACAGGGGTCGACTCACTTCCTCGAGCACCTTCTCTTCAAGGGCACCGGCGCTCGAAGCGCCCTCGACATCGCTGTTGCTTTTGACTCCGTCGGCGGCGAGCACAATGCCGTCACCGCCAAGGAGTACACCTGCTACTACGCCAAAGTGCAGGATCGTGACCTGCCGATGGCCGTTGAGGTGCTCGCCGACATGTTCACCTCCTCCACGATTGATCCGACCGACTTCGAAACCGAGCGCGGAGTCATTCTCGAAGAGCTCGCCATGGCCGACGACGATCCGACGGATGCCACGAGCGAGCGCTTCTTCGAGGCGGTGCTCGGTGAGCATCCCCTAGGCCGCCCCATCGGGGGTAGCCCAGCCACGATCACCGCGGTCAGCCGGGACGCCGTCGTGCACCACTATCGAGCGAACTATCGCCCGCACGATCTCGTCGTCACCGCGGCCGGCGCGGTCGATCACGATGCGCTCGTGACTGGGGTGGTCGCAGCCTTGACCGCTGGTGGTTGGAACCTCGAGCTAGAGGCGACTCCGGTCGACCGTCGCGACTCCGCCGGGGACCTCATCGACCGGGGGTCACCCCTCGTGGTCGTGAATCGGCCCATCGAGCAGGCCAACATCATGGCTGGCGTTCCCGGTCTCACCGCTCGCGATGAACGACGCTCGATCCTCGCCGTGTTCAACTCAATTCTCGGCGGGGGAATGTCGAGTCGGCTCTTCCAGGAGGTGCGCGAAAAGCGCGGACTGGCCTACTCGGTCTACTCATTCACCCCGAGCTACTCCGACGCCGGGGTGATTGGACTGTATGCCGGGTGCTCGCCGACGAAGGTCGCCCAGGTCGCCGAGCTCATGCTCGGCGAGTTCGCGCGGGTTGCGTCAGACGGCGTGAGCGCCGATGAGGTGCGCAGAGCGGTCGGCCAATTGGGCGGGGCATCCGCGCTCGCTCTTGAAGACTCAGATACCCGCATGTCGCGACTGGGCCGCAGTGAACTCACCCTCGGAGAGTTCGTGGATCTCGACGAGTCACTTCGGCGGTTGGCCGAGGTGACTCCCCAAGCCGTGCAGGAGCTTGCCTCCGAGCTTGTCGAGCGACCACTCTCGATCGCTGCGGTTGGCGCGGTTGATGAAGTCCAATTTTCGGGGCTGGCAGTGCCACCGGCCACACTTCGCTAGAACTACACGAAAAAACGAGGTGCCATTTCCCATGGCTCACTATCTCTATCTGGTCAGGCACGGCGAGCAGTTGGATGCCGAGCACGGCCTCCCTGACGGCCCGCTATCGCCTAAGGGCATCAGGCAGGCTCACGCAATCGCCGACCGGCTGGGGAGAGTTCCGTTCTCGCGGGCGTGGCACTCGCCGCTCGAGCGCGCAGCCGAGACGGCCACGATCATGACTGAGCGACTCCCGGCCCTTAAGTCAACACCGAGCGCTCTGCTCATGGACTGCATTCCGTCAGGCCCCACGCCCGACATGCCCAAAGCCTTCGCGCCCTTCTTCGGCTCTGTCACCCCCGAACAGATCGAGGCGGGAGAGGCTCAGATGGCTGATGCTGTTGCAGAGTTTCTTGCGCCGGCTCGGGAAGACCGGCACGATTTGCTCATCACACACAACTTCGTCATCTCGTGGTTCGTGCGTGAGGTGATGAGCGCGCCAACCTGGCGTTGGCTCGGCCTCAATCAAGCCAATTGTGGGCTCACGATCATCCGGGTGCGAAGCGCAAAGCCACCCGTGTTGGTTGCCCACAATGACCTAGGCCACTTGCCGGTTGAACTTCGCACCGGGCTTCCCGAGGAGCAGCCGTTCTAACGCACTAGCTTGCGATACCAGGCGTTGGCATTCGGGTTGTCGTTGTAGGCATCGATCGACTCGTAGCCAGCAGCGGTGTATAGGGCAGCAGCGGCGGTCAAGCTCGAGTGAGTGTCGAGGACGAGTTCTCGAGCTCCGCGGCGGCGGGCGTGATTTTCGAGTTCGTTCAGGATGGCTCGGCCGATCCCGAGTCCGCGGGCCGCGGGGCGCACGAATAGATGCTTGATTTCGAAACGGAGCGAGCTCAGTGCGCGGACTCCGCCACAGCCGCAAGGTTGCCCATCGACTGTGGCGACGATGAAGAGGCCGTCGCCGGTGAACGCAGCAGTGCCGGGACTAGCTGGGCGGTAGGGCACGGGGCCCGGGAACACCGCCGCTCGGTAGGCAAGGTACTCGGCCAACAGTGCCTGAGCAACGGCGTCGTCGACCGGGGTGGGCGTCAACTCGACCATGAGGCAATGCTACGAGTTGGTAGATTTGCCCCATGACAACCACGGTCGCTCTCGTCGGTGCGACGGGTCGCATGGGTCAACTATTTTCCGGACTCATCGCTGACCTACCGGACCTTGAATTGATTGCGAGCCTCGATTCGCGTTCGCCGCTCGAGGAGATGGTCGGTGCCGACCTGGTGGTTGACGTGACAGTCCCGGCAGTATCTCAGCGGGTCGTTGAGTACGCCCTCGGGAACGGGCAGCATGTGCTCGTCGGAACGTCGGGGTGGTCAGCCGATCGGATCGCCGCGCTGCAGCCGCTCGCCGCAGCTCACCCGGAGTGCGGCGTGGCGATAGTTCCCAATTTTTCTATCGGGTCGGTGCTGGCCACTACGTTCGCCGCTACCGCTTCGCGATACTTCGACTCGGTCGAGATCGTTGAGGCGCATCACTCCGGGAAGGTTGATTCCCCCTCAGGCACGGCGATTCGCACCGCCGAACTCATGCTCGCGGCCAGGGGAGACCTCGGCCCGGTGGTCGCATCCCACGTCGACCAGCGAGCGCGTGGGCAGCAGGTATCAAGCATCCCGATCCACAGCCTGCGGTTGCACGGTGTCGTTGCCAAGCAGGACGTAATCTTCGGAGGCACGGGGGAGCTGCTCACCATCAGCCACGAGACGCTCTCGCCGAGCTCGTACGAGGCCGGAATTCTGCTGGCTCTGCGCACCACTCCACTGGTGCGCGGCATCGTGGTCGGACTCGACAGTTTGATCGACTTGGATTCGACAACCGGATGAGCGCTCGCATCGGCGCGATAGTCATGGCCGTGCTTCTTGCGCTCTACTTGGTCTTCGTCATTCAGTACGCACTGCTGCTCATCGGCGACGATAATGCCCTAGCCAAACTGATCGGAGTGGCTCTGATCGTTTTGCCGGCGATCGGCGGCTGGGCGCTCGTCTCAGAGTTGGTTTTCGTCTTCCGCGGCCAGCGACTCATTCGCGCCCTCGGGGCCGAAGGCGGGTTGCCTGTCGACGACCTGCCGCGCCTACCGAGCGGGCGGATCGACCCCGCCGCGGCCGATCTCGAGTTTCCGGCCTACAAGGCAGAAGTCGAGCAGTCACCCGAATCGTGGCGCGCGTGGTTGCGCCTTGGGCTTGCCTACGACGCCAGCGGCGACCGATCTCGGGCGCGCTGGGCAACGCGCACGGCGATCAAGCTTGAGCGTGCTCGCTGACCATCGCGTCAATTGCCTCATCGACGGTTGTGTGCGTGAAGACGAACCCGTCAGCAAGAAGCCTCGTCGGCACGACGTTTTGGCTGTTGAGCAGCAGGTCCTGACCTGCATCACCCAGCAGGCGAAGCGCGAAGGGCGGGAGCACGAGAAGATGCCAGCGATGCATCGCCCGCGCGAACAACGTGGTGATCTCCTCGCTGGTTGCGGGCGTCGGACCGGCAAGATTCACGACCCCGCTCAGTGACGACGTGAGGAGGTACCGAATTGCGGATGCCTCGTCGCGCAGCGAGATCCACGGCCAGTTCTGAGAGCCGTCGCCCATTCGAGCGGCGAGGCCCACTTGGGTCACGAGTCGCAGAGGTGTGAACGCGCCACCTCGCCCGACGACAAGCCCGGTTCGGAACATCACCACGCGGGTTACCCCGGCGGCGAGTTCGGCAGCCTTCTCCCATGCTTCGACAACGTCGCTGAGAAACCCTTCGCCCTTC
Source organism: Leifsonia sp. (assembly GCA_031413035.1). Lineage (GTDB taxonomy): Bacteria > Actinomycetota > Actinomycetes > Actinomycetales > Microbacteriaceae > Rhodoglobus. The sequence goes on from JANOED010000129.1 coordinate 7,932, forward strand.
GCCGAAGTCTCGTCAAGTGGCACCCGAGGCTGATCGCCGTAGTACCCCACTGCCGATCCGCTGAGAAACACCTTCGGCGGGTTCTTTGCCGCGACGATTGCCTCGGCGAGCGTGGAGGTCCCGTCCACTCGGGAATACAGGATCTCGCGCTTGTACGCGCGCGTCCACGGGATGCGAGCCGTGCTGGCGCCGGCGAGGTTGATGACCGCGTCGGCGGTTTCGATGGCGCGGGCATCCACAGTCTGGTTGGTGGGTGACCACTCGAATTCGGTGTCGTTGCGCGGCGTACGACGTACCAGAGCGAGAACTGTGTGGCCGTCGGCCTCGAGTTGCTTGCGAAGTTCGGTTCCGATGAAGCCGGATGCCCCGGCAATAAGTACCCGCATCGGCGCGGGTGTCGCGGCCGCCACTAGGCGAGCGCAGCTTCGAGGGTGATGGGGATACCGGCGAGTGCGCGGGACACCGGGCAGCCGCCCTTGGCCTCCTCGGCAAGTCGCTGGAAGTCGACTTCGGCGAGCCCCGCGACTTTTGCACCGACCAGCAGGTGGCTCCCGGTGATGCCCGTGCCCGGTTCGAAGGTCACCGCAGCGGTCACTTGCAGGCTCTCGGCGGGAGTGCCGTTTCTGGCGAGGGCGGCGGCGAACGACATGGAGAAGCACGCGGAGTGGGCCGCACCGAGCAACTCTTCGGGGTTCGTCATGCCCGAGACGCCCTCAGAACGGGCGGCCCAGGTAACGGGAAACTCAGCGGCATCCGACGAGTCGAGCGAGGTCGTGCCCGTACCGCTCGTGAGATCGCCGAACCACAGGGTCGTTGCTTCACTGGTGACTGACATGGATCCAGACTAGGCGGGCTCAGGCGGCAGCGGCACCCTTGTGGCCGAGAATGCCCGCGCGCGCAAGCAACAGGTAGATCTGGCATCCGAGGCAGTAGCCGAAGACCGAGTTCAGGAAGGCGGCGACGAAGGCCGCGGCCCCAGCAATTACAAGCGCGTAAGGTACCCCGGCCAGGTGGAGCACGAGTCCGATGAGGGTTATGGCGAAGCCGACACCCTGCGCGAAGGTCGGTGGCGCAGGATCCTCAAGGTCGGTCGGCGGGGCAAGACGCGGGCGTACGACGGCTTTGAACAGGGCTCCGTAGGGGTGGCGCTTCACACCGGCGAAGGCTCCCCAGCCGAACAGGGCGCTGATCACGGCGAAGAGGATGAAAGCCGGTTCGGTCGCGCGCGCTGCGAGTGTCGCTCCGATGGGCACGACGAGACCCATGCCCACGACAACCAGCAGGAGCACGGCGGTAATTCCGGCTCCGAACCGCGGGCTCCGGGGGTCGATTCCCTGCGTTGCCGTCACGCGGCGACCAGGATTCGGTCGAGCTCGGCTCGAACCGCGTCGGCCCGCGGTGCGCCCCCGATGCGCGCGCGGACGACGCCCTTGTTGTCGAGAATGAGCGTGGTCGGGGTCTGCATGATCCGAAAGCGGTTTGCGAGATCCGGGCGGTGGGTGAGGTCGACATCGATGTGCACGACATTGCGATGTTCGCTCGCAACTCCTCCGAGCACCGCGCTGGTGACCTTGCACGGGGCGCATACCTCGGTTGAGAACTGCAGGAACGTTGCTCCGCGCGCGAAGCTTCGCACTCCGGGCACATCGCTGATCTTGACGGTGGTGGTGCCCTCGGTGCGGCGAACCCGACCCTGTTGAGAACGCCAGGCAAGTCCGGTGGCTGTTGCGACGGCGACGAGCCCCACGAGCACTAGGGCGACCGCTGCAGGATCCATGACTGCCACGATAGAGCGCGGCCGGGCCACCCGCCCGAGTGTTGAGAACTGTTACAACTGTGACTGTCCGATATCGTCGAGACCGTGCCCGAGAGTAACGCAAAACCGCCCATCCAGTTTCGCTCAGATGTCACCGTCGAATTAGTTCGCGCCAGCGCGCACGACTCGGATGTGCTGTTCGCCGCACGCGTCTCGACTCAGGGTGAGCAGACCCTTGAGGCCGCTCAGGATGTCGATCTAGACACGAGTCGCAGCAAGGGCCTCATCAACTATCTGATGCGCGACCGCCACGGATCTCCGTTCGAGCACAATTCGATGACCTTCTATGTTCGAGCCCCCATTTTCGTGTTCCGCGAGTTCATGCGGCACCGCATCGCCTCCTACAACGAGGAGAGCGGCCGCTATCGCGAGTTGGATCCGGTCTTCTATGTTCCCGGACCGGACCGCAACCTTGTGCAGGTTGGTAAGGCCGGTGCATACGACTTTCTTCCCGGAAGTGCCGAGCAGACCGAGTTGGCAGTTCGTGAAGCTCAGACTGTGGCGACCGAGGCATATGCCTCCTATCAGCGGATGCTCGATGCCGGCATTGCCCGCGAAGTTGCCCGCATCGTCCTCCCGCTCAGCATCTACTCGTCGATGTACGTGACGATGAACGCTCGCGCACTCATGAACTTTCTCTCCCTGCGCACCAAGCGTGAGGGCACCCACTTCCCCTCGTTCCCCCAGCGCGAGATCGAGATGGCTGCAGAGCAAATGGAAGCCTTCTGGGCCGACCTCATGCCGCTGACCTATGAGGCCTTCAACGAGAACGGGCGAGTCGCCCCCTAGGGCTATTGCAACGACGAGGTCAGGCGCGCCAGCGAGTCGTTGATCTTGGCGGACAGCGGCCGTGTCATCCACTCTTCCAGGGTAAGTCGATCGCTCGTGGCCCGATAGTCGTCCTCGATCTCGCGCATGGCTGCGACGAAATCAGCGCCTTGCACCATGACCGAAACCTCCATGTTGAGGCTGAACGAGCGCACATCCATATTGCTCGAACCGATGACCGCGACATCGTCGTCGATCGTGAAGTGCTTGGAGTGCAAGACGGTGGGGGCGCGATAGAGGTAGACCTTGACGCCAGCGCGCAGGAGCGCCTCGTAGTAGGAGCGCTGGGCGTGATAAACGAGGTACTGATCGCCGATTGCCGAGACAAAAAGTTCGATGTCGACTCCACGTGCCGCCGCGGTCACAATAGCCATGAGGGTCGCTTCGTCGGGCACGAAGTAAGGGCTCGTGATGCTGACCCGACGCTGGGCGCTTTGCAGCAGGTAGCCGAAGAGCTTGAGATTGTTGTCGTTGTCAAAGCTCGGGCCGCTGGGCAGCACTTGCGCGTCGAGCAAGGCGTCGTCGGTTCCGAGTACCACGGGGCTCGTGTCGAGCTGAAGAAGCTGATCAGACTCGCTGTACCAATCGGTTACAAAGACCGCGTTGAGCTCACGCACCACCGGACCCTCGAGCTGCACCATCAACTCGTGCCAATGCAGCCCGCGCGCAATGTTCTTTTTCTTCAGATAGCTGGAGTCGATCATGTTCTGTGAGCCCGTGAATCCCACTCGTCCGTCGATGACGACGAGTTTGCGATGATTGCGCAGGTCTGGGCGTCGCCATTGGCCGCGGAAGGGCCGAAGAGGAAGCATTGCGAACCATTCGGCGCCCATGGCGTCGAAAGCCCCAATCGTTTCGCGCCGGTTGGGGAACATCACGCTCGAGAGGTGGTCGAACAGCACCCGCACCGTGACCCCCCGCTCCCGCGCTCGCCGAAGAGCGTCGAAGAAGGGGAGCGTGGTGTCATCAAGCACCAGGATGTAGAACTCGACGTGCACGTATTCGGTCGCCCCGTCGATCTGTTCGGCGATCCGCGCGATGGACCCCTCGTAGTTCGGGAGCAGTTCGGCTCTGTTGCCGCCGACGATAGGGAGCGCTCCAAGTTCGCGATTCATGTAGGCGGCGCTTGCCAGCCAACTCGGCCACTCATCCCGGTGGCTTACCGCATCAAGGCCGGCAGTGCGCGACAGGATGAGCTCGCTCACCTGCTGTTGCTTCTCTCGGCGCGAGCGCGGAAGCCGCCCCGCCCCCAACAGCAAGAACCACAGGATCCCGAATAGCGGAATAAAGATGATGACCAGCACCCACGCGATTGCGGCAGACGGTCGCCGATTCGTCGAGATCAGAACCGTTGCGATGAATCCCAGAAAGATGTGAGCGAGCGCCAAGAGAAGCGCGGTGAACTCCCAGCCGGGCACTAGGCCTCGTTCTGAGCAGGGATGGTGACCTTCTTTAGGATAAGCAGGATGGCGGCCGAGACGGGGCAGGCGACGAGCGCCCCGAGAAGTCCGAGCAGGGTCGCGCCGACCATCGCGCCGATCAGCACTAGTGAACCCGGAATCTGAACAGCCTTTCCGACGATGCGCGGTGTCAGCACGTACGCCTCGATCTGCAGGTACACGAGCATCACGATTCCGACGATCAGGCCGGTCTCCGGTGAGGTGAAGAGCGATATGACAGTCATGGCCGACGCGCTGATGAGACTGCCGACGACGGGGATGAACGTGATCACGAGGGCGAACGCCGCAAGAATGCCCGCCCACGGGACACCCAGGATGGTCAGCAGCACGAAGGAAAATGCCGCGTTCAGGAGCGCCAGCAGGAACATGCCACTCAGGTACTTGCCCACCGATTGGAATATCTCCTCAGAGATCTCCGCGAAGCCGACCCGACGCGACGCAGGTACCAGTGAGTAGAGGCCGCTCTTCATCGACTCGAGGCCCCCCACGAAATACAGGATCAGGGCGATGACGAAGATTGCACCGAACGTTCCACTCAGGATGCTCGCACTCACCTGCAGTGCGCCGCCGCCCACAGCGAGCCACACGGCAGGATCAGCTGCCGCAGCCTGAAGTGTCTCAACGAACGGCAGCAGGTTGCCGCCGAAGGTCTCATTCAGCTCGAGGAACCACTCCTGACTCTCGATCTCACCGAGGCCCGCCGGGATGTACTTGATGAGCTGAGCCGCCTGCTCGACGATGTTGGGGACTATTCGCCACAGAGCGAGTGCAACGATGACCAAGAACACCCCCATCACGGTCAACACGGCCCCGGTTCTCGAGAATCGCATCGCCTCGAGTCTGAGCACAACCGGGTACAGTCCCAGGCTCACGAAGAGCGCAAAGAAGATCAGCGTCAGCGGGTACGTGAGCGAGCCGATCGCTAGGCCAAGCAGGAGGGCGAGAAGCACTCCGAGAGTCGCCGTGAAGCCGAACCTGAACGGGCCCGAGTTCAGAAGGCGGGGAATGGGATTCATGATGTCTCCGGGGTGTAGTTGACGAGAAGGTTGATGAGCAATCGAGTGGCGAACCCAGTCGCCCCGGCTGACCGCCACGAGTCATCCGTGTCAGTCTGCATCGTGCCGGCAATGTCGAGGTGTACCCACGGTGTGCCAGCGACGAATTCGTTGAGGAAGAGTGCTGCGGTGATGGCCACGTTGAACGGCCCACCCATGTTCGACATGTCTGCGATCGCCGAGTTGAGTTGGGGCCGGTAGCGATGCTCGAGCGGCAATTGCCAGATCGGTTCGTCAGTGGTTCGGGATGCCGCGATCGCCTGGTCAACGAGTTCTTGGTTGTTGCCGAAGACTGCAGCCACCCTCGTGCCGAGCGTCTGAAGTGCGGAGCCGGTGAGAGTCGCGACGTCGACGATTGCGTCAACCTTGTCTTCCGTGGCGAGCACAAGCGCATCGGCCATGACCAGCCGACCCTCAGCGTCGGTGTTCTTGATCTCCACGGTCTTCCCGCCGCGAATCGTGAGCACATCGCCGAGTCCCATGGCCGTGCCCGATGGCATGTTGTCGGTGCACATGAGCCAGGCGGTGACTTTCGCCGTGCATCCGAGATCCTGAAGCGCGGTCATCGCGCCAAGGATCGCGGCCGCACCGGCCATGTCCATCTTCATGAGCAGGTGCATTGAGTCGCTCGGCTTGAGTGAGATTCCACCGGCGTCATACATGATGCCTTTACCCACGAGCCCGATATGAGCAGTGGGATTGGCGGGGGAGTAAGTCATCTTGATCATGCGTGGTTCTTCGGCGCTGCCGGCGTTCACCCCGAGAAGACCACCGCACCCGAGGGCGATGAGTTGCTCTTTGTCGAAGGTCGCGACGGTAAGCCCATGCTCGGCGCCCATCTGCTCCGCTGCGACACCCATGCGGGTCGCGGTGAGGTGGCCGGGAGGGTTGTTGGCCAGATCACGCGCCAAGGCCGTCGCGCGACTGGTGACCTCGCCGGTGTGCACGCCCAGTGCGACCGCGTCAAAGCCCTCAGCGCTGGAAACGATATCTAGCGTCGTGAGGCTGGTGTAGTTCGCAGTCGGCTGAAGCTCGGTGAAGCGGTAGCGCGACAGCAGAACACCCTCAGTAACCAACTGCCCAACGGCTGCGCCATCGAGTGCGAAGGCGGTGCCGAGATCGATGCCGATCTTTGCGTAGCGATCTGTCGCACGTGCAAACGCCGCCGCTGCATCCCGAAGGCTTGAGTGATTCTGTTCGTCGGGAGTGCCGACGCCAAAAGCAACGAACACCGGCCCCGAGGCTTGGGGGAGAACGAGTGTTTGTCCGAGCGAGCCCGTAAAGCCGACCCGGGCCAACGCGTCGGCATCTAGGCCGAGGGCCGCTGGAATCGGACTGCCGGGCCCGACCGCGAAGCCAACAGCATCGAGACCCGCGTCGAGTTCGTGCGTCACATGAACGTCGATCGCACTCGCGGCGACCTGCGACGGTATCGGCGTGAAGTCGGCGGGGATCAGGCGTGAATTGATGGCCAAGTGAGCTCCAATGGGTTAAAAGGGCCAGATGAGCGGAACGAGAAAAACGGCAACAGCGATGAAGAGCAGCGCGAGAGGCAGACCCAGTTTCCAGTAGTCACCGAAGCGGTACCCGCCAGGCCCGAACACCATGGTGTTGGCGGGGGTTGCGACCGGGGTCAGGAAGGATGCCGCGGCTGCCACAGCGACCGCGATCAGGAGCGGTGCCGCGGAGATACCGGTCTCCACCGAGATCGCGATGGCGATCGGCGCGAGGATGAGTGCGGTCGCCGTATTGCTGATGAGCTGGCCGAGCACCACGGTAACCACAGCGAGGCCGAGCGCGAGAAAATATGGGCTGGCAGATCCAAGGAGCGTCACGATGCCATCGGCAATGAGGTCGGCCGCGCCGCTGACCTGGATCGCGGTCGACATCGGAATCATGCCGCCGACCAAGATGAGCGTGGTCCACGAGATCGAGCGGTGGGCTTGATGCACGCTCAGAACGCGGAAGATGACCATTGCGGATGCAGCAAGCAGCGCCGCCACCGCAGGTGTCACCAGGCCGGTGGCGAGCAGAACGACCATGCCCGCCACGATCACGAGAGCAGTCTTCGCCTTCGCGCCCATGGGAACGGCCTGGCGGCGGATGCTCTCCGGTGTATCGATCACGACGACGTTCGGGTCTGCCGTGTTGATGTCGAGCGCGCCCCACGTACCGCGCAGCAGCATCACGTCTCCGACCTGGAGGTCCGTGCGCCCAAGGTTCTCGCCGCCGCGCTGAATCGCCACCACCACGAGGTCGCCACTGTCGGTCACCATTCCGGGAAACACCGGCTGTCCGATCATCTCGGATCGGGGTGGGATGACCACCTCGGTGAGCCCGGCGTCACGAGTCAGGAGCTTCTCCGCGTCTTCGATGGAGTATTGATTCGCCAGAGTTTGCGCGTGCATGCTCAGGTCCCGAGGAACATGTTGGGGGACTAGGCGGGGAAGGAGCTTCGGGCCGAGCAGAACGGTGATGAGGATGGTCCCGACCAAGAGAGGGAGACCCACGAGTCCGATCTGGAAGAATCCAATCGGCGCCTCGCCGGCATCAACGAGGAAGTCGGAGATGAGCACATTAACGGGGCTGCCGGTCAGCACCAGCAACGATCCGGCGTGCGCCCCGAAGGCCAACGGAATCAGCATCTGCGACGGGGGCTGCTTGATGCGAACGGCGAGCACAACGACCATCGGGAGCAGCGCGGCGACGGCTCCATTGACACTGATGAGTGCAGAGAGCACCGCGACGAGCAGCATGATCAGTGTGGTCAACGAGCGCGGGTTGGAGCCGGCGCGCGCCATGAGTTGTTGCCCCGCCCACGAGGTAACGCCGGTGGCATCCAGACCCTCACTGACCACGAAGAGTGCCGCGATGAAGACGATAACCGGATCACCGAAACCCGCCAGCGATTGCTCTACCGTGAGTACACCGGTCAGGTACAGAGCCATCGCGACGCCGATCGCGACGATCCCCACCGGGATGCGGTTGCCGATGAAGGCGACGACTGCAGCCAGCAGCACGACCAGCGTGACGATTATCGGATCCATCGAGCCCCCAACAGGCGTGAGCTCATTGACTTGCTCCTCGCGAAGTTAACCGGATCGTGATCACAACATAGA
>JANOED010000130.1:0-1987 GCA_031413035.1 Leifsonia sp.
GCCGAGCAGCATTGCCACCGGTACGGCACCCGTGATTCCGACAAGCGGTGCCCAAGCGGCTACAACGAAGAACACGATCCCTAAGACGCCGAGACGCCCCGATTTCAGGCTTGATTGCTGGTTGTCAGTCATAAATTCAGAACTCCTCTTTGAGTCGAATAATCGTTCGGGTCAAAACGACCTGGCACCAGAGTGGTGCACACTCCCCTGCGAGTCAAGGATCGACACGTGCGATCCCGTCACAAAGTCACCATCGTTTGTTCCCGAATGACTCACTACGCTGATCCCCATGTCCTCTCTCTCTGGCTTCCTTGCACCGCTCACCCCAAGCGGACGTAGCGCGATCGTCCCCGAAATGCCGTGGTATTACTCGGGAACTCTGTTGACGGCGGAATACCGAACCGACCCGGCCCGCGTGGCCGCACTGCTCCCCGCGGGAGTCGAGCTTGCCGACGACGACCCCGGCGCAGTTGCGATGATCTGGGCCGACTGGCAGTCGTGTAGCGCATCGCGCGCGGAGCTTCTCGATCCTGTGCGGTCGCAGTACCTCGAGACCTTTGTTGTGGTCCGCTGTCAGCATCAGGGTGTGACCTACAGCCGCTGTGTCGCGATCTGGGTGACCAAGGACTTCGCGATGGCGCGCGGATGGTTTCAGGGCTACCCGAAGAAGCTCGGCACCATGGCGGTCACGCGTGTGTTGAATGTCGGGCGAGCGGCGCCGCGACTCGAGCCGGGGGCCCAGTTGGGTGCGTCGCTCGCCGCATATGACCACCGATTGGCCTCGCTCGTTGTGACGTTGCGCGAGCCCAGCACGTCGAACGGTTTCGTGAACGGGCACGCGATGCTCCACTCGCGGTTCGTGCCGTCGATCACCCCTGGTCTCGGCAACTCTCTCGATCAGCTCATTACCATGGGCGGCGTCGACGCCGAGATCGGCGAGACCTGGGTCGGGGATGCCGACCTAGTTCTCGGCGACTCACCGTGGGACGAGCTGGGGTCGCTTCTGCCCGTCGACGAGCCGATTGCGGCGTACTACCGGGAGATTGGCGTGACGTTCAACGGTGGGCGGCTCGTCGAGGATCGGTCGAATCCGGCGATTTGAGGCGGCAAGCACTCACAGATCGAGGAAGTACTCCCGAACTTCCCAGTCGGTGACATCGCGAGTCGTCGGGTCGTCGACCGCGGCGGTGTACCGCTCGATCTCGTCACGCTTCATCACCTCGAAGACATCGACGAGGGGTCCACCCAGCAGGGCGATCAACTCGTCGTCTGCGCGCAGTGCGTCGAGAGCCGCCCCCAGATTCATGGGCAGGATCGCCTGAGACTCATCCTCGTACGAGTACCCGATCGCCGGTAGCGGGCAGGCGAGTTCGCGGCGGATGCCGTCGAGTCCAGCCGCGAGAAGCGCAGCGGTCATGAGGTAGGCGTTTGCCGCGCCATCCCCGAGCCGCATCTCCAGTCGCGTGCCTCCCCCGCGCTCGGGTGGAACGCGGAGCATCGCCGAGCGGTTGTCGTAACCCCAGTTCGCCCGGTAGGGGGCCAACGTGTCGGGTCCGAGCCGCTTGAACGCGTTGACGGTGGGATTGCAGAACGCTGTCAGCGCGGCCGCGTGCTCAACGATGCCGGCGATCATGTGCTGTGCGAGCGAGCTTAATTCGGTGCCGTCGTGCATGAGGTTCTCGCCTTGAGCGTCGACGAGTGACATGTGAAGGTGGAATCCGCTTCCGCCTTCGTCACCCCACGGCTTGCCGGAAAATGTCGCAGCCTGCCCCACGCGGGCAATCACATCTTTTACCCCGGCCTTGAGCATGAAGGTTCGGTCGCACGCATCCAACGCCTCACCGTGCCAAATGTTGATCTCGTACTGACTGGGGCTGAACTCGTGGTTTCCCGCAAACACGCCGATCCTGAGCCGATCGAGCATCCGCAGCAAGTGCAGGAACGTGCCCTTGGGGTCGACGGTCGCGCCGGTGGTGTACACGCGCCC
>JANOED010000131.1:0-12987 GCA_031413035.1 Leifsonia sp.
GGCCGCTCGGTGATCGGGGAAGACCACGGCACGGTCAGCTCGCGTTCATCGTCTCCGATGAGATAGCTCCACGAGCCGCCACTACCGTCAAGGCCGATCATGGTTGCGGCCCAGGCATCCGTCGATCCGAATGCGCGGGCGATCAGCAGGTTGTCTTCGGGGTGGTCGTCGTTCATGTGGTGCAGCACGGCGGCGACGATGTCGGGAGTGAAGGTAGACACGTTGTCAACGGTAGCGGCTAGATGAGGTGCTTCTCGAGAAATACCGCGGTTCTGGCGTAGGCCAGCGCGGCAGATTGCGCATTGACCTTGCTCGGGATGCTCGCATTGGCGAAGCCGTGCTCGGTGCCGACGTAGCTGAACTGGGTGACGGGTGTGCCGTGGTCTTTGAGGCGGGACACCAGTTGCTCGGGGCCGTCTCCGGCATCCCACTCGTCGATTTCTGCCCACTGCAGCAGCACCGGGCAGGGGATCAGTCCGTGGTCTTTCTCGGGCAGGTTCGCGTAGTAAGCGACGACCGCGTCGGCCGCGCCGGCTTGGGCGTGCAGTAGGGCGAGCCATCCCCCGAGGGAGAATCCAACGAGTGCGACCCGCTCGTCGCCGGTGTCCTGAGCCTGCGCGATTGCGTCGTCGACCTCGGCGAGCGCGGTTGCGACGTCGAGCTTGTCCATGAGTGTTTGGGCGGTGGCGACATCCGTTGTGCACACGCCGTCGTAGAGGTCGGGCACCGCGACCCTGAACCCGCGCGTCGACAGGGCAGTGGCGAATTGGTCGAGCCAGGGAAGGCGGCCGTACCAGTCATGCAGCACGACGACTGCCGGGTTGCCGGGTTCGCCGTAGAACAGGGGGATGCCCGGCGACGGTATCGGCACCAGCTGTTCGGTCATGTTTCCGATGCTAACTGTTGGGGCGTGATGTACACCTTGCGCAGCGTCTCGGTGACCTGCCAGGTGGTGTGTTGGCCTTCGCGCAGGCGGCAGAGCGACCCCGGCTGAAGCTCGATGATCGAGCCGTCGTCGAAGGTGACCCTTGCGGCGCCCGCGAGCACGACGAAGATCTCGTCGGTTTCGACGTCCGTCGCCGTGCCGGGCGTCATTTCCCAGACACCAATCTCGAGGTCGCCGAACGCGGTGATCTCAACGGAGCCCTCTCGGGGTAGGCCGGCGACCGACCGGTCCGGCGGCACCGAGTCGGTTGGTACCTCTAGGGCGGTCAGGTCGACGTGGGCTGGGCACATTTCGACTCACTCTCTTCGAGGGGCGGGGCGATACCATCGGAACACGCTCAAGAATAGGGAGCATTCACGTGCACACGACAGCCTTTGAGCGTCATCCGCCTACAGACGCGTTGATTGCGCAGTCGCTCGCCTCGTCAATCGCGCGCCCGTTCTGGACGGATGACGCCCCTCCCGCCTCGCACGAATCTCTTGACCACACCCGCACGGCCGACCTCGTGGTGGTCGGCGCGGGCTACACGGGGCTGTGGACGGCGCTTCGCGCGAAGGAGCGCGACCCCGATCGGTCCGTCGTCGTGGTCGAGGGCAAGCGCGTGGGCTGGGCGGCATCCGGTCGCAATGGTGGCTTCGTGGAGGCGAGCCTCACGCATGGTGAGGAGAACGGTCAGCGTCGCTGGCCGGAAGAACTTGACGAGCTGAATCGGCTGGGCGACGAGAACCTCGACGCGATCGAGTCCACGGTCGCCCGGTACGGGATGAAGTGCGATTTCGAGCGCACCGGCACGCTCACGGTTGCGGTCGAGCCGCATCAGATCGAGTGGCTTGAGGCCGACGGTCGAATGGATGCCACGGCGGCCAGGGCCGAGGTCAACTCCCCCACCTACCTCGCAGCGCACTGGGATCGCCACTCGACCGCGCTGGTGCATCCGGCCCGGCTCGCCAACGAGCTCGCGCGTGTCGCTCAGGAGTTGGGCGTCGAGATACTCGAGCAGAGCCCGGTGCGCAGGCTCGAGTCGACCGGGGCAGGCGTCGACGTGGTCGCCGACCGTGGCACCATCCGGGCACAACACGTCGCCCTCGCCACCAACGTCTTCCCGTCACTCCTCAAGCGCAACCGCTTGATGACTGTGCCGGTTTACGACTACGTGCTGATGACTCGGCCGCTGACCGAAGCCGAACTCGCGTCGATCGGCTGGACGAACCGACAAGGTCTCGCGGATGTCGCCAACCAGTTTCACTACTACCGGCTCTCGGCCGACAACCGGATTCTGTTCGGTGGCTACGACGCTGTTTATTTCGCCGGCGGTCGGGTGCGCTCGAAGTACGAGGAGCGGCAGGAGAGCTTCCGTCGCCTGGCGAGCCACTTCTTCACGACTTTCCCGCAGCTCGTGGGCGTCGACTTCACGCACCGCTGGGCCGGCCCGATCGATACCAGCACGCGGTTCTGCGCGTTCTTCGGAACGGCCCGCGGCGGCCGTGTTTCCTACGCCGCCGGCTTCACGGGCCTCGGGGTTGGCGCGAGTCGTTTCGCGGGCGACGTGATGCTCGACCTGCTGGCGGTCAACTTCACCGAGCGCACGACCCTGCGGATGGTGCGGGAACGCCCACTTCCGTTCCCGCCTGAGCCCGCGGCATCCATCGGCATCAATCTCACCCGCTGGTCGCTCGACCGGGCTGACCACAATTTGGGCAAGCGCAATGTGCTGCTGAAGACGCTCGACGCGCTGGGGTTGGGGTTCGACTCGTAGGCAAGCCGCAGCGAGTCACCCCGAAGCTGCGTTCTCCGACGCGTGCGCCGCGTCAATCCCGTCGAGAATCAGTTCGAGGCCGAACTCGAACTCGTTGCCGTAGGCGTATCCCGGTTTAAGGATGAGCGTCTCCGCCATCGCGGCCAGGTTGGGAAAGGTTTCAGCCATCGCCTCCTGCTGCGCCATAATGCCCTCGGTCGCAGCGCTGATGTCTCCCGAAGGCTCAAGGGGGAGCGAAACCTCTTGCTGCGCGAACCCCTGCACGTAGCTGTCAAGCAGAGATATTGCGTGGCCGGTCATTGGCATGGAGAACCCGGCGGCGGTCAGGCATCCAATAACTGAATCAAGGTGGGCCAACGTCGCCGGCCCAGGTGACGTGCGCGCCTTGATGATGATCGCCCACGGATGCCGCAACAGCACGCTGCGCGTCGACTCTGCCCGCGCGCGCATCGCACCGCGCCACTCATCTCCCGCCTGAGGTGTCGCGAACTCGGAGTACACCACATCGAGCATTCCGTCGAGAATGTCGTCCTTACTCTTCACGTGGTAGTAGAGAGACATCGCCTCGATTCCGAGCTCAACCGCCAGCTTGCGCATGCTGAGCGACTCAAGGCCTCCAGCGTCGGCCATCGCCACGGCAACCCGAATCGCTCGCTCGCGGGTAACCGGTTGCCTGACTTCTGACTTCGCCATAGACAACACCTTACGACGTATGGTAACTTTTCACCAGTCACCTTACGCCGTATGGTGAATCTAGTGAAAGAAGGAAGACCATGAACGACACAAGATCAATCGCTCGCACCGTCGGAGTGCTGATACTCGCCGCCTTTCTGCTGTACGGCGTGGGAAGCTCCATTGCGACGACAGCCGCAACCACCCCCCTGCTCGTCGCGGGCACCGCGATGATGCTCCTCAACAGTGCGGGGGTCATCGCGATCGGCGTACTCATGCTGCCGGTGCTGCGACCGCACGCACCGGCCATCGCCGTCACCTACGTGGCGGCTCGCACCGTCGAAGGAGCGTTCCTAGCTGCCGGCGCGATCGCGCTGCTGCTGGGGTCGCCGGCGCTCAACGTCATCGCCTACAACCTCGGGATGGCTGGCCTCGGTATCGGCAGCCTGTTCTTCTGTGTTGCGCTCTACCGTTCCGGCCTCGTTCCTCGGTTCCTCGCGGTCTGGGGTCTTCTCGGCTACGCGTCCTTCGCAACCGGCAGCATTCTCGAACTGACCGGTGTGACGGGGGCTGGCCTCATCTCTGCCATCCCCGGCGGGCTGTTCGAGGTCTTCTTCGCCATCTGGATCATCGCGCGCGGGTTCGGCTCGCGCGCGCAAATCGACGTGGAGGCACGCGCATGACTACCACCTGGACAACCGACCGCATTCCCAACCTGGCCGGCAAGACAGTCATCGTCACCGGTGCCAACAGCGGCATCGGCCTCGAAGCCGCGCGGGTGTTTGCCGCGAAGGGGGCACACGTCGTGTTCGCTGTGCGCAACGAGCAGAAGGGGCGGGATGCCGCGGCGACAGTATCTGGATCCACCGAGGTACGGGCGCTCGACCTGGCCGACCTGGCGTCTGTGCGTGAGTTCGCGGAGAACTGGAGCGGAGGCATCCACCTGCTCATCAACAACGCGGGCGTTCTGCTACCGCCGTACACGCTCACGAAGGACGGCTTCGAGCTACAGTTTGGCGTCAACCATCTCGGGCATTTCGCGCTGACGAATCTGCTTCTGCCTCACATCACCGGTCGAGTGGTATCCGTTGCCAGCGGTGCCCACCGCTCGGCAACCATCGACTTTGACGATCTGCACTGGCAATCGCGCCGCTACGGTGGAGGGTCGGGGGCGTATGGGCAGTCCAAGCTGGCGAACCTGCTCTTCACTTATGAGCTGCAGCGGCGCCTCGAGGCCTCAGGCTCCCGGGTCATCGCTACCGCCGCCCACCCGGGCATGGCCGCGACGAACCTCATGTCTAGTTCAACGAACCCCGTTATGACCGTGGTGGCGAGAGTCGCGGTACAGCTGTTCGCCCAGGATGCCGCGAGTGGGGCGGCACCTACGTTGTTCGCCGCGACCGAGGACGTGCCGGGTGGAAGCTACGCCGGCCCCGGAAGCCGTCGCGAGCTGGCCGGCCCGCCTGTGCTCGTCGGCCGATCAGCCGGCGCGTCCGATCCCCTCACCGCCGCCCGGCTGTGGACGGTTTCTGAAGACCTGACCGGCGTGCGGTACCCCGCAGCCCTCCCGAAAGGCACATCATGAGAGCGATAGTTCAGACCAGCTACGGCACGGCCGACGTACTGCGCGTCGAGACGATCGAGCGACCGACCCCTGCACCTGACGAGGTGCTGATCCGGGTGCGGGCGGCTGGCCTCAACCACGCGGACTGGGTGTACGTGTCGGGTACCCCGATGCTGGCGCGGCTGGCGTTCGGCATGCGCCGACCTAGAAGCAAGGTGCGCGGCAAGGATGTCGCTGGCATCGTCGAATCCGTCGGCGCAAGCGTCACCACTCTCCGCATCGGCGACGAGGTCTTCGGCGAGTTGACCTCAGGCGCGTACGCTGAGTATGCGGTAGCACCGGCCTCGCAACTCGCTCGCAGGCCCGGGAACCTGAGCTTCGAGGAGGCTGCTGCCGTGCCAGTGTCCGGGATGACCGCGCTGCTCGGGCTCCGCGACGCTGGCGGGGTAACGACCGGTCAGCGAGTGCTCATCAACGGGGCATCCGGAGGCGTCGGAACCTTCGCCGTGCAGATCGCTAAGGCGCTGGGCGCCGAAGTGACAGCGGTGTGCAGTTCGCGCAATGCCGACCTCGCCACAACTTTGGGTGCCGACCACGTCATCGACTATGTCACGACCGACTTCACGCTGGGTGCGCAGCGCTACGACGTCGTCTTCGATTCGATCGGCAACCACTCGATCCGGGCGTTGCGCTCGGCGCTCGTGCCCAAGGGCACCCTCGTACTGTCCAGCGGCACCGGGGGCCGCGTGCTCGGGCCGATGGGCCGCATCCTCGGAGCCATGGTGATCAATCCGTTCGTTAGCCACAAGCTGGCGCTCGTGCCTGCCGGGCGCACCAACGCGACACTCGACGATCTACGCGAACTGATCGAGGCGGGTCACGTCACGCCGGCCATCGAGCGCACGTACCCGCTCGCCGAGGTGCCCGCGGCCATGCACCAGTTCGTCACCGAGCACGCGCGCGGAAAGATAGCGATCTCGATCTAGGCGTGCCGACTGGAGCGGATGACGGGAATCGAACCCGCGCTATCAGCTTGGGAAGCTGAAGTTCTGCCATTGAACTACATCCGCAGTACCCCGATCTTACTGGCTCGGTCGCGAGTCGCCATTTGTGGCGAGTTGCGCCCCGCGGGAGCCCACCACGAGTGGCGAGTCGGCGACAGAGGCCGCTCAATAGACTGGCGAGATGCTACTCAGTGATCGCGATATTCGGGCGGAGCTGGCATCCGGACGCATCGGCCTCGAACCCCTCGACCTCAACATGGTGCAGCCGTCGAGCATTGATGTCAGGCTCGACCGCTTCTTTCGGCTCTTCGACAACCACAAGTACCCGTTCATCGACCCGGCTGAGGATCAGCCCGACCTGACCCACCTGCTCGAAGTCGAGCCGGATGAGCCGTTCATTTTGCACCCCGGCGAGTTCGTGCTCGGCTCAACGTTCGAGCTTGTGACTCTGCCCAACGACATCGCCGCCCGCCTCGAAGGCAAGAGCTCGCTCGGCAGACTCGGACTGCTGACGCACTCGACCGCCGGATTCGTCGACCCAGGCTTCTCCGGGCACGTAACGCTCGAGCTCAGCAATGTCGCAACCCTGCCGATCAAGCTTTGGCCCGGGATGAAGATCGGGCAGCTGTGCTTCATCCGCACGAGCTCGCCGGTCGAGAACCCGTACGGCTCGGGCGTGTACCTCAACCGCTACCAGGGGCAGCGCGGGCCGACGGCGTCGCGAAGCTTTCAGAACTTTCACCGGACCGATGTGCGGGCGACGGACGCGGGTTCTGCCGGCGGCTAGGCGAGCTGGGCCAGCTGCCAGCCCAGCCACGGGCTGAAGGCGTAGGGCGCGGCGGCGGCCGCTTCCCGCAGCGAGGCCGGGTCAACCCAAGCGAACTCGGCGACTTCTTCGGGGTTCGGGGCGACGGCATCCACAGTCACTGCGCGGTAGACCGGGCACACCTCGTTCTCGACGATTCCCGAGGCGTCGACTGCGCGGTAGCGAAAGTCGGGCAGAATCAGCGTGAGATCGCTGATCGTGATGCCCAGCTCGATGGATGCCCGGCGCGCGATCGCCTCATCGAACGACTCACCCGGCCCCGGGTGCCCGCAGAACGAGTTCGTCCACACGCCCGGCCAGGTCAACTTGGAGAGTGCGCGCCGGGTCACCAGCACCTGCCCCTCCGGGTTGTACACGTGGCACGAGAAGGCGAGGTGCAGCGGTGTGTCGGCGGTGTGCACGGCGTACTTGTCCGCAACGCCAATGGAGGCGCCGGAGTCATCCAGAAGCACGACCTGTTCGGAAGGAGTCATCGCGGTAGTCTGCCTATGTGGATAGTTCGGGACTGCTCGCCGTCTCCCGGGAGAGACAACTGCAGGTCGACGCCGTGCTGGCGCGCTTCTTCACCCTATCCAAGAACCGCGCTGCCGCCTTCGGCCCACAATACGTTGAGCTCTGGCAGACCCTCGAGAACAACACGATCGGCGGCAAGCGGTTCAGGCCGCGCATGGTGATGTGCGCGTACGACGCCATGGGCGGGGACGACCTCGAAGCGGCCGCCTACGTCGGTGCTGCATTCGAGCTGCTGCACACCGCTCTCATCGTGCACGACGACGTGATCGACCACGACTTCATTCGCCGCGGCTCGCCCAACATCTCGGGCACCTACCGCGACCGAGCTGTGGCGGCGGGCGCAACCGAGCGGTCAGCCGAGCACAGCGGCATCTCGGCTGCCGTCATCGCCGGCGACCTCGCCCTCTTCAACTCGTACCGCTTGATCGACCGAAGCGGTGTCAGCGGTGACGTTCGCGACCGCCTACTTGCGGTCATGGATGACGCCCTCTTCGCGTCAGCCGCCGGCGAACTGATCGACGTCGACTTCTCGATCCTGCCGCAGGTGCCGCGCGTCGACGACATCCTCACGATGGAGCGGCTCAAGACCGCGGTCTACTCGTTCGAGTGCCCGCTGCAGGCCGGTGCGATTCTGGCTGGCGCGTCTGACGATGTCATCGCTTCACTCAGTGACTTCGGGCGCGAGATCGGCATCGCGTACCAGATTGTCGACGACTTGCTCGGTGTTTTCGGCACCGAGGCCGAGACCGGCAAGACGACGATTGGCGACCTGCGGGAGGGCAAACGCACGGTGATGATCGCATACGCGTCAAGCACCCGCGAGTGGGCTGACGTTGCTGACGTATTCGGCACTGAGGGTCTGACCGAGGCTGACGCATCCCGAATTCGCACCGTGCTGGTTGATTGCGGCGCCCGGTCGTTCACCGAGGGCCTAGCCAGGTACTACGCGAACCGGGCCTTGGCGCGACTTGCCGAACCCCACATCCCACCAGCGCTGCGTGCAGAACTGCATCCCTTGGCTGACGACGTTCTCGGGCGGGTCAAATGAGCGGCCGGCTCGCCCTCTACGACCGGGTTGCTGAAGAAACGGCGAGCATCGTCATCCGTCGATACTCGACATCGTTCGGACTCGCCGCGCGCTTGCTCGGCCCCGGCGTGCGCCAGCATGTCGAGAACATCTACGCCCTCGTGCGCGTTGCCGACGAGATCGTTGATGGGGGTGCCGAGGAGGCCGGGCTCGACACCGTCGGCGCCGGCCGCGCGCTCGACGAGCTTGAGCGGGAGACCAAAAGCGCGATGGATGCCGGGTTCAGCTCGAACCTCGTCGTGCACGCCTTCGCGCTCACCGCACGTGAGACCGGGTTCGGATCAGAGTTGACCGCCCCCTTCTTCGAGTCCATGCGTATGGATCTCAGCGAGAAGCAGCACGATCAGGCCAGCTTCGAGCGCTACGTCTACGGCTCGGCGGAGGTCGTGGGGCTCATGTGCCTGCGGGCGTTCCTGCTCGGCGAGAACGTCGACGACCTGCCTCGACTCGAGACCGGCGCTCGCGCCCTCGGGGCGGCATTCCAGAAGGTCAACTTCTTGCGTGATCTCGCCGCCGACTTTGAAACCCTAGGGCGCAGCTACTTCCCTGGAGTCAACGTCGACACCTTCACCGAGCAGGAGAAGGCGCGCCTACTTGACGACATCGACGCCGATCTCGCCGTGTCGGCCGCCGTGGTTCCTGAGTTGCCGGCGAGTAGCCGGCGAGCGGTCGCGCTCGCGCAGTCGCTGTTCGCCGAGTTGTCGGTGCGGCTGCGCCGTACCCCTGCAGACCAACTGGTTCGGGCGCGAGTTCGCGTGCCGAACCCCGTGAAATTGAGGCTCGCACTGGCGGCCGGAATAGGGAGAATGCCATGAGTCGCGTCGTCGTGATCGGAGGCGGCATCGCCGGATTGGCGAGCGCCGCCCTGCTCGCTCGCGAGGGACACCAGGTCACCCTGCTTGAGGGTCGGCCCGAGGTCGGCGGTCGGGCGGGCAACTGGGAGTCCGACGGCTTCAGGTTCGACACCGGGCCGAGCTGGTATCTCATGCCCGAGGTTTTCGACCACTTCTACAAGCTCCTCGGAACCTCCGCAGACGAGCAACTCAAACTGATAACCCTCGACCCCGGTTACCGGGTGTACTTCGAGGGAGTCGACGAACCGCTCGACATCTCCGCCGAGAAGGAAGAGAACCTCGAGCTGTTCGAGGCGATCGAGCCGGGGGCGGGCGATCGGCTCGAGAAATACCTCGAGTCTGCGCGGCAGACGTATGAACTCGCGAAGCTGCGGTTCTTGTACACGACGTTCGCTGATTTCCGAACCCTGTTCCGCGCCGATGTGCTCTCGAAGACGGCCACTTTCCTTCGACTGTTGATCGAGCCGCTGTCGAGCCTAGTCGGGCGAAAGTTCACTGACCTGCGTCTGCGGCAGGTGCTCGGCTACCCGGCCGTGTTCCTCGGGTCGTCGCCGTACCTCACCCCGAGCATGTACCACCTGATGAGTCACCTCGACCTCGCCGATGGCGTGCTGTACCCGATGGGCGGATTCACCCGGGTCATCGAGTCGATCGCCGACCTCGCGCGCGCCGAGGGTGTCACGATCATCACTCGAGCGCAGGTGACGCGAATCGTCGTCGAGGGTGGCCGCGCGACCGGTGTCGAGTATCTCGATGACCATCGGGTTATCCAGTTCGAGGATGCGGACATCGTCGTCTCGGCCGCCGACCTGCACCACACCGAGACCGAACTGCTGAAGCCGAACGAGCAGACCTACCCGCAGGAGTACTGGGACTCCAAGCTTCCCGGCCCGAGTGCTTTGCTGCTCTACCTCGGTGTCGAGGGCGAACTGCCCCAGCTCGAGCACCACACCCTGCTCTTCACGCGCGAGTGGGAGCGCGGCTTCCAGGCGATCTTCGGTACGCCGTCGACGGTTCCGGCGCCCGCTTCGCTCTACATTTGTAAGCCCAGTGGGGTCGACCCGGATGTCGCGCCCGACGGTTACGAGAACCTTTTCGTTCTCGTGCCGATCCCCGCAGATCCGTCGATTGGGCACGGTGATGTCGACGGTGACGGGGATTCCCGCATCGAGGCGCTCGCCGATACCGTCATCGAGCAGATTGCTCAGTGGACGGGCATCCCGGATCTGGCCTCGCGCGTTACCCTGCGCCGCACGGTCGGCCCTGGAAACTTCGCGGATGAACTCAACGCCTGGCGCGGTACCGCGCTCGGGCCGGCGCACACGCTCAAGCAGAGTGCCTTCTTCAGGGCGGGCAACGTGTCGAAGAAGGTCGACGGGCTCTACTACGTGGGTGGTTCAACGATTCCGGGCATCGGCCTACCGATGTGCCTGATCAGCGCGGAGATTCTCCTCAAACGACTGCGCGGCGACACCTCGACCGAGCCGTTGCCGGAGCCGCTCGTGCCCTCGCTCGTGGAGGCGGCACCGGTCGCTGAGGCGGCACCGGTCGTGGAGGCGGCACCGGTCGCTGAGGCACTCGAAGCGGCCGCCCCCAACCCATGACCTTCGCCTACCTCGCCGCGCTGCTCATCGCGCTGACCGGCATGGTGATGCTCGACCGCAGATTCACGCTGTTCTTCTGGGTGGCCCCATGGCGGGCCGCGGTCGTACTGGTGGCCGGAGTGGTGTTCTTTCTCGCCTGGGACCTCGGCGGCGTGCTAGGCAACATCTTCTTCCGCGGCGAGACCCTGTTCATGACGGGGCTGCAGGTCTTCCCCGAGATTCCGCTCGAGGAGGTCTTCTTCCTGACGCTGCTGTGCTACCTCACGATGAATCTCTATGGTTTCGCCTCTCGCGGGTCGAGCCTGTCGAGACCTCACCAGCGAGGTACCAATTGACCTACTGGGCACTCAACGCGATCTTCCTCGGGATCGTCGCGCTCCTCGTCATCATCGGCTTCATCGCCCGCCGCACGCCGAGTTGGCGCGCGGTAGGAATCACTCTCGCCATCGTTCTCGTGATGACGGCCGTCTTCGACAACATCATGATCTCGGTGGGGCTTGTCGCGTACAGCCCGGAGCGCATCAGCGGCGTGTTTATCGGGGTTGCACCGCTCGAGGACTTTGCCTACGCGCTCGCCGCGGCCGTCGGGTTGCCAGCGCTGTGGGCTCTGCTCGGCCCGACTCGCCCGCTGAGGCCCTCGAAGCGAGCGGACCCTTCGAGTGCCCCTTCGAGAGCCTCAGGGAACGCCGATGCTTAAGGCGCTGTTTGTCTCATCCCGACCCCTCAGCTGGGTCAACACCGCGTTCCCGTTCGCGGCCGCCTACTTTCTGACAACGCGGGAGATCAGCGTGACGCTGATCGTCGGCACGGTCTTCTTCCTGATCCCTTACAACCTTGCGATGTACGGAATCAACGACGTGTTCGACTACGAGTCCGATCTGCGCAACCCCCGCAAGGGCGGTGTCGAGGGAGCGCTTCTCGACACTCGGATGCACCGCCCCACCCTCATCGCTTCGGTCGTGACGACCGTGCCGTTCGTGGTGTATCTCGTCATCGTGGGTTCCCCGCTGTCGTGGCTCGTGCTGGCCATCTCGCTGTTCGCGGTTGTCGCCTACTCGGCGAAGGGGCTGCGTTTCAAGGAGAAGCCCTTCCTCGATTCCATCACGTCGAGCACGCATTTTGTGTCGCCCGCCATCTACGGGCTCGTGCTCGCCGGCGCGGTCTTCACCCCGCAGCTCTGGGCGGTGCTCGGTGCCTTCTTCCTGTGGGGCATGGCCTCCCACGCCTTCGGCGCGGTGCAAGACATCGTGGCCGACCGCGAGGGCTCAATCGCGTCGATCGCCACCGTGATCGGCGGCAAGGCAACAGTGCGACTCGCGATCGCCGCCTACGCGCTCGGCGGTGTGCTCCTGCTATTCAGCGAATGGCCCGGCTCGCTCGGTGCAGTCCTGGTCGTGCCCTACATCCTCGTGTGCGCGCCGTTCTGGAACGTGACGGATGCCGCCGCAGAAACCGCCAACCGCGGCTGGCGGCGATTCCTGCTCATCAACTTCGTGACGGGTTTCTTCGTCACGATGCTCATGATTTGGTGGGTTCTGCTTCAGCCGGTGTAGCCGAGGTTGCGCGCCATGCGCTCGAGCGCCGCAATGGTCTGCTCGTACTGGTCGGGGGTGAGACCCTCGGCAACCAGAGTCCGTTGCGTTGCCACGACGGTCTCGAGACGTTCGAAAGCGCCTCGACCCCGGTCGGTCAGGGTGTAGGGGCCGGCCGTGGCATCCAACCAAGCGCTTTCGACAAGCTCGGCCAGATGCTCGGCGGATGTCTCGGCCGACTCCTCGCTCGTGGCTGAAGCCAGAAACGGCGCCACCGCCGCGTCCAGCTGCTCCACCGTCGCGGGCTCCCGGGAGAGCACGTTAAGGAGTTGCCACTGGCGCCGGGTGACGCCGTGTTCATCGAGGGTCGAGGCGAACTGCTCGTCGATCAGTCGGTCAACGAGCTTGAGCCAGAAACCTAGGGGTCGAGGAGTGTCCATGCTTCGAGGTTACGCCTCGGGGTTGTTTGACGGGGTGTGATTCTCATGACGGTCGTCGTCGTGGTGGTGCGGGCCTCTGCGGTGACCACGACCGAAGCCGGGGCCGAAGCCGCGCCTGAAGCCGGGGCCGAAGCCGGGGTGACCGAACTCGCCGGCCTGAGACTCGTTCCAGCCGAGGTTCACGGCCAT
>JANOED010000132.1:0-6942 GCA_031413035.1 Leifsonia sp.
GCGATTCTCCCGGTGAAATTTCTCGCCGATGCGGGGATCGGTGCCGACGATGTTGAGCTTCTGCGCATCAACAGTGATGTGGGCAAGCACGGCGACACCGGCCGCAGTGAGCTCGATGCACTCCGTGCAATTCTCGACGAGCGGGCAGACGCCGCGGCAATTGGAATCAACACCTGGGAGGCAATTGGTCGCGACGAACTCATGCCCGGAGCGTTTGAGGTCTTTTGGGAATCGCCCGTCTACAGTCATTGCAACTTCACCGCGCTAGCCAGCCTGCCTGACGAACGCGCACAACCGTGGGTTGATCGCCTGCTCGCAATGGACTGGGAGAACCCCGAACACCGTACGATCCTTGAGATGGAGGGATTGCGCAAGTGGGTGTTACCCAACCTCGGTGGGTACCAGTCGCTCGTTGACGCAGTCGCTGAACAGAGGATCACGCCACGATGGTGAACCATGGGCTGGTGCTCGACCTCGTGGAGCGCGCAGGAGCCGTACCGATGGGGGCTACCTTCACCGTGCCGTGGGGAGACTCCGACGCTGAGGTCGCGTCCAACACCGTGGCTGCGTGGTGCGATCGAACGGGAAATCAACTCATTGAGATCGGCACTGCATCCGCCGTGGTTCGGCGCGGCAGAGCATCCGACCCGTTTGCCGAGCTTGATCCAGACCAATTGCCCGGTACCCGGCTCTGGATGTATACCAATTTCGATTGCAACCTGGCGTGCGACTACTGCTGCGTGCGATCCTCCCCCCAGGCGGAGCGCCGTGCCCTGGGCATCGAGCGAGTGAGGCAACTTGCCGCCGAGGCTGTTGATGCTGGGGTCTCTGAGCTCATCCTCACCGGCGGCGAGCCATTTCTTTTGCCCGACCTCGACGAACTTGTGGATGCGTGCACGTCGCAGCTCCCGACGACGTTGTTGACCAACGGGATGCTTTTCAAGGGCGCCCGCCTCGAACGCCTTCGCCGAATGGATCGTGAGCGGTTGACGCTGCAGATCAGTCTGGACTCTGCGACTCCCGAGATTCACGACAGCCACCGAGGCAAACGATCGTGGGATCGGGCCGTGGACGGAATCCGAATCGCTCACGAAGAGGGCTTCCGGGTGAAGGTTGCAGCCACCTTGCCCGCGGAACAACTTCACCAGGTGGAGCCGTTTCATGACTTTCTCGACACGATCTCGATCGCCCGCGAGGATCAAGTCATTCGTGCGCTGGCCCACCGCGGGGTCGCCGAGTCGGGAATTGAACTCACGGTTGAATCCCTGATTCCCGAGGTCACGATCACGGCCGACGGCGTCTACTGGCACCCCATTGCTGCCGACCACGAAGACCAGTTGGTGACTCGCGAACTGTTCCCCCTCAAGTCGGCAATCGACGAGGTGCGTGCCCGGTTTGTTGAGCACCGACAGCGGGCCAACGCCGCCGCCGCCTGGTTTCCCT
The DNA here is from genome assembly GCA_031413035.1 of Leifsonia sp. Taxonomy (GTDB): domain Bacteria; phylum Actinomycetota; class Actinomycetes; order Actinomycetales; family Microbacteriaceae; genus Rhodoglobus. The sequence goes on from JANOED010000132.1 coordinate 1,444, forward strand.
GCGCCTGAGTAGAGGCCCGTTGTGAGAGCCAACGACCTGCCGCGAGCCAGGCGTCTACCCAGCGCACCGACACTAGGCCTCGCGGTGACCGTCGCACTAATCGTTCTGGCAATTGCGGTGCCCGCTGCTACCGGCTGGGCGGTGTGGGCAAACTCCTTCCCCCCGCTGCATGCCGAGTGGGCGCCGCGAATCGGGTGGGGCACTGCACCAGCGGTTGTCCTCGCAGTTCTCGCCATTCGTTTCGCGGTGGATGTCGCGGCTCGCCTTCGCTGGCGGGCTCTGCTTGGGGCGGCCACCGCCGTAAGCCTCGCGTGGATACTCAGCCTGGCGCTGGTCGACGGACCGTCGGGATTCGGGGCAATACTCGACAGCAGCTACGAGTATCTTCAGACTGCTCGTTCAATCACCGACGTCGGCACGACGCTTCGAGAGTACGTGGCCCGAATCCCCGAGGGCTCTGAAGGGCAATGGCCGACACATATCGCCGGTCATCCGCCCGGTGCTGTGCTCTTCTTCTGGGCACTGGTGCAGGTCGGGCTCGGAAGTTGGATGGCTGCCGGGATCGTCGTCATCCTTCTCGGAGCCACCGTTCCCGCGGCGATCGCGATCACCCTGCATCGGTTCGGTGCGGAGGCCGCTGCGAGACGGGCACTGCCCTTCCTTGCGCTGGGGCCAGCCGCGATCTGGATGGGAGTGTCAGCCGATGGCATGTTCACGGCCTTCGCAGCGTGGGGGTTGTGCTGTCTCGCGCTCGCCGCAACGTCGAAGTCGTGGTGGGCGACCGGTCTATGGGCGTTGGCTGCCGGCCTGATACTCGGGTACTGCGTCCTTCTGTCGTATGGGCTCGTGCTCCTTGGAGTTCTCGCTGTGACGGTGCTGGTCATTGCTCGGTCGTGGCGAGCATTGCCGTGGGCGATCGGTAGCGCAAGCGCGGTGGTACTCGGTTTCGCCGCGGGTGGCTTTGCTTGGTGGCAGGCCTACCCCGTTCTTGTCGAGCGCTACTGGGACGGCATAGCGACCAAGCGACCAATCGGCTACTGGGTCTGGGCGAACCTCGCGGCCTTGGCCGTGAGCGCGGGTCCGCTCGTCGGCTCGTCGGTGGCGGCCGCGCTTGCCGGAATCCGTGGTTGGCGCGATCGGGCATCCGAACACCGCGTCGTGGTCTTGTTGACTCTGGGCGCGACAATTGCGATCGTGCTCGCGGATGCCTCGGGCATGAGCAAAGCCGAAGTGGAGCGCATCTGGCTCCCGTTCGTGCCGTGGCTGCTGGTGGGAACGGCCCTGCTCTCCGACATGTGGCGCCGTAGAGGGATTGCCGTGCAGGTGATCTTCGCCCTGCTTGTACAGCACCTGCTCTTTACGGGGTGGTAGTAGCTAGAGCACTTTCTCCATACACACGCTGAACTCGTCGCCGATGTACGGCCCGAAGTTCGGGATGTGCTGGTAACCGTGCCGCTCATACAGGGCGAGCGCGGCGAGTGACTTCGGTCCGGTTTCGAGTTGGATGACGCTGACCCCCGCCGCGCGCGCGTGCTCCTCGATCGCGTCGAGCAGGCCGCCCGCGAGTCGCTGCCCTCGGGCGCGGTCGTCCACGAACATCCGTTTCAGCTCCGCGGACCCGTCACCCCGGCTCACCAGCGCCGCCATGCCCAGCGCGACGCCGTCGACTCGCGCCACGAATACCTCCACGTCGGCATGCTCGAGCTCGGAGATATCCAGCAGATAACAACTGTCGGGCGGGTACAGTTCGGCCGCGAACGCGTCACTCGATTCGAGCAGGGCGAGCACCTCGGGCTGCCTCGCGGGTTCGATAGCGACAGTCATGAGCACAATTCTGCCGCGCCATGGGGAGTCAGATGCGCCAAACCCGTGCGATTTCCCGCGGAATCCTGTAACGTAGGCCAGTCGGCTCAAGACAGCGGGAAGAATTCCGCATGGGTTTGTAAGTCTTGCGGGCCGGTTTGCCAGCTAATCCAGCTGGTGACAATCACGAATGTATGTGACGGCCTCGGTCAAAGACTGCCCGGGTTCTAGTGGTGCACAGGGGGATTTTCCCGTGCGCCGCCATGCTTCAAGCACAAGACCCAGGAAGAATCATGCCCAGTTATTCGAAGCCGGCCGCTGGCCGCGACAACAAGAAGCCCTATAAGGCGAGCACCCCCGCCAAGGGTGCGCAGCGCGAGGGTCACCGCGGTTACCGCGCCGACCAGGCCGCTGCTGCGCCCAAAAAGCGTTGGACTCAGGATGATCGTGCCGCCCGCACCGGCGACCGCCCGGTCGGATCCGCGCGCCCCACCGACGACCGCCGCCCCAACTGGACCCCCAGCGAGAAGCCGGCAGCCAAACGCGCCGAGCGTCCCACCTATGGTGACCGCACGGAGCGTCCCGCGTACGGTGACCGCACCGCGCGTCCGGCCTACGGAGACCGGCCGCAGCGTGCGGAGCGTCCGTCGTACGGCGACCGCCCTGCCCGCCCGGCGTACAACGACCGTGCCGAGCGTACTGAGCGTCCCGCCCGCACCGAGCGTCCGTCGTACAACGACCGTCCGGCGCGCCCGAGCTACGACCGTGCTGAGCGCACTGACCGCACTGAGCGCACGGAGCGCCCGGCTCGCACCGAGCGTCCGTCGTACGACCGGGCTGACCGCCCGGCTCGCACCGATCGTCCCGCCTACAACGATCGTGCGGCACGCCCGGCCAACGACCGCCCGGCTCGCACTGAGCGCCCTAGCTACGACCGAGCTGACCGCCCGGCCCGTACCGAGCGTTCGTCGTACGACCGTGCCCCCCGCCGGGACTACGACGAGCGTCCCGCCCGTCGCGAGAGCAGCTACTACCCCGACCGCGAGTCGAAGAGCTCGTTTCAGCCCGGTGAAGACGTAGTGCTCGAGCGCCTCGAGGCCGCCATCATCACCGCAGGTGAGGTCGAGGGTGTAACTTTCTCCGACTTGGGTCTGGGCAATAACATCGTTCGCCAGCTCGCGAGCATGGGCGCCGAGGCTCCCTTCGCGATCCAGGCGGCGACCATCCCCGATGTGCTCGCCGGCAAGGACGTGCTCGGACGCGGCAAGACCGGCTCCGGCAAGACCATCGCGTTCGGGGCACCGCTCGTGGAGCGTCTCATGGAGAACAACGGTGGCAAGGACCGTCAGATGGGCCGCAAGCCCCGCGCTCTGATCCTCGCCCCTACCCGCGAGCTCGCTCAGCAGATAGACCGCACCGTTCAGCCCATCGCGCGCAGCGTTGGCCTGTTCACCACGACGATCGTCGGCGGCGTGCCGCAGTACAAGCAGGTTTCTGCTCTTCAGCGCGGTGTCGACATCGTGATCGCGACCCCGGGTCGCGTTGAGGATCTCATTGAGCAGGGTCGACTCGACCTGTCGAACGTGTTCGTCACGGTGCTCGACGAAGCCGACCACATGTGTGACCTGGGCTTCCTCGAGCCGGTTCAGCGCATCCTGCACGAGACGAAGGAGGGCGGCCAGAAGCTGCTTTTCTCCGCGACTCTCGACAAGGGTGTTGCCACCCTCGTCAAGGAGTTCCTCGTCGAGCCGGCAGTGCACGAGGTCGCCGGTGAAGACCAAGCGTCTTCAACGATCGACCACCGCGTGCTGCTCATCGAGCAGCGCGACAAGCGCGAGATCATCGAGCAGCTCTCATCCGGCGAGGGCAAGACCCTCATCTTCACGCGCACGCGTGCGTTCGCCGAAGAGATGAGTGACTACCTCGAGGATGCCGGCATTCCCGCGACAAGCCTCCACGGCGACCTGAACCAGTCGCGCCGCACGCGCAACCTGAGCCTGCTGACCAGCGGTCGGGTCAACGTGCTCGTGGCGACGGATGTCGCGGCACGCGGCATCCACGTAGACGACATCTCTCTCGTGATCCAGGCCGACGCTCCCGAGGAGTACAAGACCTACCTGCACCGTTCGGGCCGCACCGGCCGCGCGGGCAAGGTCGGAACCGTCGTCACCCTCGTGAACAAGAACCGTCGCCGCAAGATGGACGAGCTGCTCGGCCGCGCCGAGATTGACGCGACCATGAGCCACGTTGCCCCTGGTGACGACCTGCTCGCAACGCTCGCTGCGCTGTAACCAACCATCGGATCGGATGCCCGCCCGGGCGTAACACTCGGGCGGGCACTATAATTGGTCTATTTGACCACATTCGATAGAATGGTTTCATGTCCGAGCCCACTGTCGTTAGCCTCTACGAGGCCAAGACCCATCTATCTGAACTGGGCGAGCGCGCTGCCAACGGTGAAGAGATTGTCGTTACGAAGCATGGCAAGCCGCGGTTCAAGCTCGTGGATGCTCGGTCAATCGCAGCCCGCCCGGGCCCCGGCGGCAATCCGATGGGCATCAGCTATCTGGCTGAAGACTTCGACGCTCCCGATGAGGAGATCGAGCGCCTCTTCGGGTTGGACTGATGGATCTTCTTCTCGACACGAGTGCATTTCTTTACTGGAGTCGCGGCGACTCTAGGGTGCCGGCTACTTGGGTGGAGCCGATTGTCGATCCTGGAAACACAGTTTTCATCAGTGCTGTGAGCGCGTGGGAAGTCGCAATCAAACGCAAGCTGGGAAAGCTGGCGTTCGATGGTTCGACAATCGACGCAGCAACATTTCATGGATTCAGTTGGATCGACATCACTCCAGCGGAGGCGGAGGCTGCCGGCGATCTCGACTGGGCGCATCGCGATCCCTTTGATCGCCTACTGGTTGCCCAGGCCGCCCATCGCCGACTTGTGATGGTCACGTCCGACGCGGCGATGAAGTCGGCGCCGGGCATCCGAACGCTCTGATCTTTGCACTGCCGCAGCTAGCGCGGGTCGGAGGGCAACGCCTCGGGTGGCAGCTTGCGCACCTTGGCCCTCCGGCGGCGGCGCTCGGGGATCATCGACCGCATCTCTTCGAGTTTGCCGAAGCACAACAGCCGGTCGCCCGCCTCGAGCACGACGCTCCTGCGCGGGTTGGGGATCACGACGGCTCCGCGATGCACGGTGAGCACCGTGATGTCGCGCTCAGCCAGACCCGAGTCGCCGAGCTTCTGCCCGACGAAGTCACCGTTGTTGTGAACCAGCAGTTCGGCGACGCCGTAGCCGGTTGAGACGCTGAGCCTCTGCCGCACGTCGATCTCGGGGAAGGCCACTTGGTTCGCGATGTAGTCGACTATCGCACCGGCGACGTCGAGCTGGGTCGCAGACTCGATTCCCTCGAGCCCGGGCGACGAGTTGACTTCCATCACCAGCGGGCCATCCGGTCCCTCGAGCATGTCAACCCCGGCTACGCGCAGCCCCATGATCTGGGCAGACCTGACCGCTGCGGTGACGAAGTCGGCGGGAAGGTCGACGGGCTCAACTGACCCGCCACGGTGAACGTTGGAGCGGAATTCGTCGGCACTCGCAGTGCGCCGCATCGCGGCGACCACCCGGTCACCCACGACGAGCGCCCGGATGTCGCGCCCGCGACTCTCGGCAACGAAGCGCTGGATGAGTACG
>JANOED010000133.1:0-8673 GCA_031413035.1 Leifsonia sp.
ATCCGCTCTGGCCGGTGTGCTGACTCGTGACTCGGGTTCGGCCGCGACCTCCTGAGGAACGGTGAGGTAGCGAGCGGAGCCGTCGCGCAGCTCGAGCCGAGCATCCACCCGGCTGCCCCAGCCAGCAATGGCGTGCTCGGCAACGATGACACACACGCCCGCCTCGTGAGCCAGCCTGTCGAGCACGTCGATCACGCGAGTGCGTGCTGCTTCGTCGAGGTCGGCGAGCGGTTCGTCGACGAGAAGGAGCACCGGATGCTCGACAATTGCCGCGCCGATCGCCACCAAGCACGCCTCCCCGGCTGACAACGCGGCAGTGTGACGGTCGAGCAGATGACTGATCCCTAGGCGCTCGGCGACCTCGGCAGCTCGTGCGGACACGATCACCGGTGCCACGCCTCTGATCGCCAGCGAAAACCCGAGCTCCTCAGCAACGGTTGCTGCGACAAACGACAGCCGCACAGACTGCGACACGACCCCCACGAAGCTGGCCGTCTCGCGCGGGGGCACGATCGCGCGATCCACACCACCGACCTCGATCACACCCTTCTGCATACCAGCGCCGACGTGCTGGAACAGGCCGCTGAGCGCGTGCAGCAGGGTGGATTTGCCCGATCCGGTCGAACCTGTCACCAGGGTCAGAGTTCCGGGGGCGAAGTCGAGGTCGAGGTTCTTTAGGCACCATCGACCCTCGTAACCCAGTGAGACGTGGCGAAGTGTCGCCGGCCGCTCGCAGAGCGGAGCTGATCGTCGAGTCGCGGCGAACCCCCGCACTTCCATCGAAGCGCCGAGGGTGATTGCGCGTTCGACAGTCTGCTCGAGCACGGGAACGATAAGGGATGCCGCGCCACGCTCCCCCCGAAGCTCCCGAGCACGTCGCACTCGCCGCACCGCCTGAAGCAGCGCGGGGAAGGTCGCCCACGCGACCACCAGGACGCGGGAGACGGTTCGCACGGGCCCTCGCACCGAACCCCGAGTGAGCAGCGCGCGCAGATCCACGACGGCCGCGACCACTCCGAATACAAGTACCAGAGCGGCAAAGGGCAGAGCGCTGATCGCGGCGCTAAAGATGCCACCGGTCGTCACCTCGCCGAACAAGGTGATGTGCTCGAAAGGCCCCACAAGCCGGATGCTCGGCAGATCGAACAGAACGATACCGCCGCCGCTTGCCCCCCCGAAAACGATCCGGTACACGACCCGCAACGCCACGAATCCAGCCGCGAGTAGCGCGGCGGCGCGAAGTGGTGCGAGCCGTGAGGAGTGCATCAGCCCTGTGGCGGGGTCGACTCGGTGCCGGGGGTGTAGACCAGCCCGAGCGACTGGCCGTCGGAGAGCTCCAGCGTGTTCACACCCTCCTGCGCGTACTCCCACTCGCTCTCGGCAGTGTTCTTGACCCAGAGCGCCCAGTAGGCGGTCGCGTTGAGGGTTTGGCACGACTCGATGAAGGGCGGCACTCCCTCAATAGTGACTTCCTCGTCGGGCGAAGGCTCGTTGTTCACCCGGCAGACCACCTGGTCGCCGTAGTCGACGGTGCCCTCGGTCGTAATGGCCGCCCCTGCCAGGATGTCGGATGCCGCACCGGCCGCGCCACAGGCGGCGATCGACGGCTCGTCGAGCGGTCCGAAGTCCACCACTACCGTGACCTGCTCGCAAACGCCGGGACTAGTGCTGGGCTCTGGCGTAGCTGCCGAGTCTGTTGTCGGTGTCGCGCACGCCGTAAGGGTCAGCGCGGCGAGGATGAGCAGTGCGGGTGCGGTGGCACGAACGAAGCGGGTCATGAGTCTGTCCTGTCGGTTGTGGTGTCGAGAAGACCAGCGCCGCGAAGTACGGCGAGCGGGGCATCCGAACGATTGAAGGTGTAAAGGTGAATGCCGTCGGCGCCACCAGAGAGAAGGTCGTGCGCAAGTTCGATGCACGCGTCGATACCGACCTGCGCAGCCGCGGCCGGGTCTGGAGAGGCCTCGAGCCTCGCCAGCAACTCGGTGGGCATCGACTCGCCCGAGAGCTCGAGCATACGTCTAAGCCTCGCGACGCTGAGCACCGGCATGATCCCTGGCAGAATGCGCATGGTCACCCCAGCGGCCCTGACCTCGTCAACGAAGCCGAGGTACTCGTCCGCGTGGAAGAACAGTTGCGTGATCGCAAGATTGGCGCCCGCAGCCTCCTTGGCCAGAAGCGTGTCGATGTCCTGAGCTCGAGATCGCGAGCGAGGGTGCCCGTTCGGGAACGTCGCGACGGCGATCGTGACCTTCTCCCCCTTGCGCAACCGCTTGGCGGTCGGGAAGCCGGGAACATCGTGAACCGTAAAGGGGCTGCGCTCCGCCTGAACATTGTGGATCAACTGCACGAGCTCACCCGCGCTCTGGAAGTCCCCGAGAAAGTCGTCACCCTCGTGGGCACCCTCGGGCGGGTCGCCCCGGAGCGCGAGAAAGCTCGTGATTCCGGCATCCAAGAATTCGCGGATGACGCGGCTCGCCTCACCGAACGACGAACCGACGCACGTGAGGTGTGCCATCGCCTGCACTCGATGTTCGCGGATCAGTTTGTCGAGCACCGCGAGCGAAGCCGCACGGTCGTCTCCGGTCGGGCGGTACGTCACGGAGATGAACTCGGGTCCGACAGCGGTCAGCTGATCGATAGCCTCGAACAGACTCGTCTCGGCTGCGGCAGAGCGAGGCGGGTACAACTCGAACGAGAACGTCGCCGAGCGCTCGCGCGTGATCTCTCCTGACACCTGGGCCCTTCGGTATGGCACAACATTCCGAGTGGGCGGGTGCCGGGCTCGGCTTTCGCTCCTGTCGGGACACGACCCGACCCAGTAAGTCTAAGCACCGCGTCACGGAGGTCGCACACTGTTACGGCGTTGGACGTCGCTACGAACGACGTTTCGGCACTAGACCACGAACTCGCGAAGATCATCCACCCGCGATGGGTGTACGAGTGCCGTGACGCGAGTTCCCTCGTCGCGGTAGTCGGTCGACAAAACCCGCCCCTGCACGTGGAGCCGAGAGATGACCTCTCCGCGGTCGTAGGGCACAAGAAGAGTGAGTTCGACCTCCGGCGCCGGCAGCAGCTCCGCGATGCGGGCGAGCAACTCATCGATACCCTCGCCCGTTCTCGCCGAAACGAAGATACCGGTGGGTTCCATTCCGCGCAGCAGGATCCGCTGGCTGTCGTCAGCTAGGTCGCTCTTGTTGAAGGCGACAATCTCCGGGATATCTCTCGCACCGAGTTCTCCGATAACGTCGCGAACCGTCGCCAACTGTGCCGCCGGGTCAGGGTGCGAAGCGTCGACGACGTGCACAATGACATCCGACTGACCGACTTCTTCGAGAGTTGAACGGAATGCCTCCACCAATTGGTGAGGCAGGTTGCGCACAAAACCGACCGTATCGGCGAGGGTGAAGAGCCGACCGTCTTCGGTCTTCGAGCGACGAACCGTCGCATCGAGGGTCGCAAACAGTGCGTTCTCGACAAGCACGCCCGCCTTGGTGATTCGGTTCAGCAGGCTCGACTTGCCCGCGTTCGTGTAGCCAGCGATTGCGACGCTGGGTACCTCAAACCTCGTGCGATTGGCCCGCTTCGCCTCGCGGGCCGGGGCGAACCCCTTGATCTGCTTGCGCAGCCGCGCCATGCGGGTGTGGATGCGACGCCGGTCGAGCTCGATCTTCGTCTCACCCGGTCCGCGGCTGCCCATGCCGTTACCTGCCCCCACCTGACCACCGGCCTGGCGCGACATCGACTCACCCCAGCCGCGGAGCCGAGGGAGAAGGTACTCAAGTTGCGCGAGTTCTACCTGCGCCTTGCCTTCCCGACTGGTCGCATGCTGGCTGAAAATGTCGAGGATCACGGCAGTGCGATCGATGACCTTGACCCCCACAATGTCTTCGAGGGCACGTCGCTGGCTCGGGGCGAGTTCGGTGTCGGCGATTACCGTGTCGGCGCCGGTAGCCGCGACAACATCGCGCAACTCAGCAGCCTTACCCTTGCCAAAATAGGTGCTCGGGTCGGGATGGGGACGGCGCTGTAGCAGTCCATCGAGCACCACGGCGCCGGCGGTCTCTGCTAGGGCGGCCAGCTCGCGGATCGAGTTCTCGGCGTCTTCAACACTTCCTCCCGAATACACGCCGATGAGCACGACGTTCTCGAGCCGAAGCTGGCGGTACTCGACCTCGGTGACATCCTCGAGCTCGGTCGAGAGCCCCGCTACACGTCGGAGCGCTTGTCGATCCTGTCGATCCAGTTGGTCGCCGTCGCGATCGGAGCCGTCGTGTGAGCCGTCGTGTGAGTCCTCGCCGAGCGCGAGTGCCGATCCGGACCCGAAGAGGGTGTAACCCGCTGAGCGGGCACCGTCGGTCGCGAGTACGCGGTCGATTTCGCTGCGGGATTCGGGGGCGTCAGGCATCCCGATGTCACTTTTCTTGGAATCAGTTGTCATTGGTACTAACCCTTGGTTCTAGTCTTCGGTAAGTTCTCTCCATGGCCAGTGAGCACTACTTCTCGTCGTCACCCGGGAGTGAGCTCAAACTTCGCACCATTCGAGCCCGGATTGCGGGGCTGGACTGCGAGTTATCCACGGCCAGTGGGGTCTTCAGCCCCGAGCGAATTGACACCGGAACCCAAGTGCTTCTGGGGAGCGTGCCAGCACCGCCGCCGGGTGGAAACCTTCTTGATCTCGGCTGCGGCTGGGGTCCGATCGCCCTCACGCTCGCGCTCGAGTCACCTCATGCGACAGTGTGGGCGGTGGACGTGAACGAGCGCGCACTGGATCTGGTGCGCGCGAACGCCGCGAAATTGTCCATAGTCAACCTTAACGCATGCCTGCCTGATGACGTGCCTGCCGATGTGATGTTCACGACGATCTGGTCGAACCCGCCGATTCGGGTGGGCAAGAACGAGCTCCACGGAATTCTGGAGCGCTGGCTACCGCGCCTTGAACAAGGTTCGGATGCCTGGCTGGTCGTTCAGCGCAACCTTGGCTCAGACTCACTGCACCGGTGGCTTCAGGGTGCCTTCCCCGACGAGTTTGGTTTCCTCCGGGCGGCCACCCACAAGGGGTACCGTGTGCTCAGAGCGCGGCGACGAAGCGGTCTCACTGCGCCGATTGACGTCATTCGGAACTAGGCGCTACCGCGGCAACGAGCGCCGAGCGTCACACGTCGAGCGAGCCGACATAGACGAGTTCGGCCGGGCCCGACAATGACACGTGCTCGCCGTCCTCCGCAGGAAACATCCTGACCCCGAGGATTCCGCCCGGCACCTCTACCCGCCACTGGTGTGGGGCGCCCGGGCCAGCCCAATGCCGGATCGCCAGGGCGGCGGCGACCGCTCCCGTGCCGCAACTGAGAGTCTCGCCACTGCCGCGCTCGTGCACGCGCATTCGAATGCGACCCACTCCATCATGAACCAGCGGGTCGGCCGCGACCACGAACTCGACGTTGGCGCCCTCTGCAGGCTCCGGCTCGATGATCGGAATGTAGCTGAGGTCGGCCCGGTCAAGTTCCTCGTCGCTCGCGAGCGCGACGACAACGTGCGGGTTGCCGACACTGATGCCCAAGCCCGGTCGGGCAACCGGCAGCTCGCGGGCACGTACCAGCGGCTCACCACCGTCGAGGGACCATCTGCCCAGATCGGCCTGGTAGCCCGTCGCATTGCGCTGAACATCACGAACGCCGTTGCGAGTTCCCACCGGCAGTGTTCCACCCGGCTTGAGCTCGGCCAGCCCGTTGTCTACGAGAAAGCGGGTGAACACCCGGATGCCGTTGCCGCACATCTCGGCAATCGAGCCGTCGGCATTGCGGTAGTCCATGAACCACTCGGCGGCAGGGTCTTCGGCGAGCACCACAGCGCCTTCGGGAATGTTCTTCGACCGCACCGCGCGCAGGATGCCGTCAGCTCCGACGCCGAAGTGGCGGTCGCAAATTGCCGCGACCTGAGCGGCGCTGAGCTCGATTTCACCATCTGGGTCGGCAAACAGCACGAAGTCGTTGCCCGTGCCGTGGCCCTTGGTGAAGTTCACTACCGCCATGAATTCAATCCTCCCCCATTGCCAGGGTGAGCGCGGCCTCAAAGCGGCGCGGATCGTCGTAGTCAAGCCAGTGTGCGTCGCGGTAGCGGCGGAACCACCCGACCTGCCGTCGTGCGTATCGGCGGGTGAGCGCAGCGGTCTGCTCGATCGCCTCCGCTTCGGAGATCGCACCATCGAGTTGGGCGAGCGCCTGCGAGTAGCCGATCGCCCGACTCGCGGTCACTCCGAGTCCCACGCTGCGGAGTTCGCGGACCTCGTCGAGGAGACCCCGTTCCCACATCGCTGCTGCGCGTGCGTTCAGCCGCGGCACCAACTGATCGCGTGGGGCCGCAATGCCGATCACGGTCGCGGGTCGCCACGGCTCATCGTTCTCGGGAAGGCCCGAGCCGAACGGCGCGTCAGTGAGCTCGATCACTTCGAGGGCCCGAACTAGGCGTCGCCCGTTCGACGACCCAATCGCTTCGGCCGCTTCGACGTCGAGGTCGCGAAGTCGCCGGTGCATCGCCCCGGGGCCGATAGCTGCCAGCTCCTCCTCCAATCGGGCACGCACGACGGGGTCCGTGCCCGGGAATCGGAAGTTCTGGATGACGCTCGACACGTAGAGACCGCTGCCGCCCACGAGGATCGGAACGGCGCCCCGCGCTTCGATCTCTAGGATCGCGGTCCGGGCATCCGTCTGGAAGTCGGCGATGCTCGCTTCGTCAACGGGGTCGAGCACGTCGAGGAGGTGGTGCGGGATTCCGCGCCTGTCAGCGGGGGCGAGCTTGGCGGTGCCAACATCCATTCCCCGATAAAGCTGCATAGCATCGGCGTTGACGATCTCGGCCGCACCGCCCCGGGACGCTATCGACTCCGCAAGCGAGAGCGACAGCTCCGACTTGCCGGTGCCCGTCGCCCCGACGATGACGACCAGGGTCACGGATGCCTCGCGCTCAGCGCTGTCCGTCGGCGAGATCGTAGATCGGAGTGGTCGCCACACGCACCGCGGGCAGGCCTAGCGAAACTGCGCTCGCCGGAGACTGCCCGCCGGCGGATGGCATCGCTGGAACCGCGCAGGACTCGGCCTCGGCCCGATCCCACGCGTCACCAGCGCGGGTGCGGCGGATGGTCAGCGGCGCCCCGTCAGCGGAGTCAGCTATCAGATGGAATGGGGCAGCTCGGGTAACCATGACCGTAACCAGATCACCGGGGCGCGGAACCGGGCTCGACTCTGGGACGTCGAAATGCACGAGGCGGCTGTCCTGGGCACGGCCGGACAGTCGGTGGGTCTCGGCAGACTTTCGCCCCTCGTTAGCCGTCACCAGCACCTCAACCGCACGACCGACGAGCTTCTGGTTCTCTTCCCACGAAATGCGATCCTGCAAGGCAACGAGGCGTTCGTAACGCTCCTGAACGATCGGTTTGGGGACTTGATCTTCCATCGTCGCGGCCGGGGTGCCCGGGCGAATCGAGTACTGAAAGGTGAAGGCCGAGGCAAAGCGGGCTTGCTCGACAACCGTGAGGGTGTCGGCGAAGTCCTCCTCGGTCTCGCCGGGGAAGCCCACAATGATGTCCGTGCTGATTGCGGCATTCGGGATGCGCGCGCGCACCCTGTCGAGAATTCCCAGGAACTTCTCCGACCGATACGACCGGCGCATCGCCTTGAGAATGCGGTCGGAACCGGACTGTAGTGGCATATGAAGCTGAGGCATGACGCTGGGGGTCTCCGCCATAGCGTCAATCACGTCGTCGGTGAACGCCGCGGGGTGAGGGCTTGTGAAACGGATACGCTCAAGCCCAGGGATCTGGCCCGCTGCCCGCAGCAGCTTGCCGAAGGCGGCACGATCACCGAATTCGACACCGTAGGAGTTGACGTTCTGGCCGAGAAGGGTGACCTCGATCGCGCCGTCCGCGACTATCGCCTCAATCTCGGCCAAGATCTCGCCGGGTCGGCGGTCCTTCTCCTTTCCGCGCAGCGCAGGGACGATACAGAAAGTGCAGGTGTTGTTGCAGCCGACCGAGATGGACACCCAGGCACTGTGGGTCGACTCACGTTTGGTCGGAAGGGTCGACGGGAAGATCTCAAGCGACTCGAGGATCTCGAGTTGGGCTTCACCGTTATGGCGCGAACGTTCAAGAAGTGCGGGAAGAGACCCCATGTTGTGAGTGCCGAACACGACATCCACCCACGGCGCCCTCTCGAGAATCGTGGCCTTGTCTTTCTGGGCGAGGCATCCCCCGACCGCGATCTGCAGATCGGGCTTGACCTTCTTCACCGCGGCGAGCATCCCGAGATTGCCGTACAACTTGTTGTCTGCGTTCTCACGCACCGCACAGGTGTTGATGACGACGACATCGGCTTGGCCGTCGGTCGCCCGGGCGTATCCCGCCGCCTCGAGTGACCCGCTCAGCCGCTCGGAGTCGTGCACGTTCATCTGGCAACCGTACGTGCGCACCACATAGGTGCGCGGGGCACTCAGTGCGGTGTCAGTCATCCCACCAGCTTAAGCGGTGGGGTGACCCGGATCAGCGAACAGGTTGCATCGCCTCGAAAGTGCCGCTCTCGTTGACCGTGCTCGTCCACGTGCCGGTGATGAGTTGGGTCTCTGGGTCGAATGTTCCGATAACCGTCCAAACTCCGTATCTGGCCCCGAACGTCACCTGCC
>JANOED010000134.1:0-5549 GCA_031413035.1 Leifsonia sp.
AATCAGGCGTGCTGAAACCTCGCATCGACGAGGAGTTTCCGCTGGCCGACACCCCGCTCGCGCTCGCGCGGTTCGGGGCTGCCGAGCATCGCGGCAAGATCGTCGTCGTGCAGGAGTAAGGGCGAGCAATGAAGGTGACCCTCGAGCCCTGGACCGAAGACCGCGGTTCGTTGAGCGGAACGGCCGCCTTAATTGTCTGAACCGCCGAACTGATTTGCCAGCTCGGCCTCGCCCATCCGGTCGAAGTCGACCGGGGTGCTCAGACGACCTGACAGGAATCCCACAAGGTTTCTCGCCCGTCCAGGTGGGAGGTCGACACTTTCCAGCCGTGCGACGGGTGATCCGTCCCTGGTGATGACCACAGTTTTGCCGCTGGCCACCTCGTCAACGAGTCGCGTCAGGTGTGCTTGTGCGTCGCGCACGTCGACCTGCCTCATGGGATGAGCGAAGTAAGTCTGGTCGGTTCGCGTTAGCTAATCCGCGCCCGAATCCGCCATGCCGCGAGAATCGTGAACACCACCGCACACCCGGCCAGGATCGCAATGACCACGGGGATTGTGACCTCCCAATCGCCCACGAACGCCGTGATGCCGTAGTAGGCGCTGAGCGCGTCGATCGCCTCTTGCTGTCCTCCGACGAGTGTCGAGAGGGTGTCGGCGGTGAGCTCGGTTCGCATGAGCATCGCTGACTGGGCGAAGGGGAGGGCGTTGACGATGTTGCGGACGATCTCCGGGAACAGGCCGACCGCGATGAACGCCCCGGCAAGGAAGCCGATCACCGTTCCGACGACAGTGGCGAGCCCAGAGAACGCTCCGGTCGTGCGCACGAACGACGCGACGAACGCCCAGATCGCGGCGAACGCGACGCAGGAGAGCACGATCCAACCCATCGTCCGCAGAATCTCGGGCAGCCCGATGACCACGCCGTCCACAAAGAACAGGTAGGCGAGGCTCACCCCGAGCACGATCGTGGTCATGATGAGGGCAACGGCCACGGTGGCAAGCAGGTAGCCGAGCACGAGCTGTTCGCGGCGGATGGGCGAGACCATGAAGTCGCGGAATCGGCCGGTCGCGGCATCCTCGACGAAAACACCGAGAGCACCGAGCGAGGTGGTGATGGAGGTCATCGCGATGATGCCGGCGAACATCCAGCTGTCGACGAAACCGCGCACGTCTGCCTCGTCGGCTTGGGGGAACGCGCCCGTGATCGAAGTCGTCTGGAGGTTCGACAGAAAGAGCGCGTACAACAGGAACACGATGAGCGCCCCGAGCAGCGAGAAGAACACGTTGAGGCGGTCGCGGAAGAACAGCTTCAGGTTGCGCCCCATGATCGAGAAGACGACGCTCATGAGTTCTCCTCCTCAACGCGCTCGCGACCGGTGAGGGCGAGAAACACGTCATCCATGCGACCGTGCCTGAACTCGAAGTCGAGCACGTCATCGCCGTGCTGGGCGAGCAGGTTGCGGGCGACCGTGGACTCCGGCACGCGAATCTCCAGCGCCCCCGCGCGCTCAGTCGTCGAGTAGCCGGATGCCACGGCAAGACTCTCGAGCGCCGCAGGGTCGCGCGAACTGACCGTCAGGATGCTGTGGCTGTACTGCGCGCGCAACTCGGTGGGAGTGCCCTGCGCGATGATGCGACCCTGCTCGATGATGCTCACGAGGTCGGCCTCCTCGGTCTCCTCCATGTAGTGCGTGGTGAGAAACACTGTGAGACCGTGCTGGTCACGCAGCTCGTGGATTGTCGACCACACCGTCGCACGACTCGCGGGGTCGAGGCCGGCGGTCGGTTCGTCGAGAAAAAGGATCGAGGGCGAGTGCAGCAGCGCCCGGGCGATGTCGACCCGCCGGCGCTGCCCGCCGGAGAGCATGCCGTAGCGCCGGTCGAGTATGCCGTTGAGGTCGATGAGCTCGGCGAGTTGCGTGATGCGAGCCGCGATTGCCCCCCGGTCGGAGGTGTAGAAGCGCCCCCGGGTGGCGAGGTTCTCTCGGGCAGTGAGGGCGGCATCGAGCATCGAATCTTGGAAGACGACACCGATCTGGCGCCGCACCGGATCGGCATCGCGGCGCACGTCGTGCCCGTCGACAGCGATCTCGCCCGCATCGAACGGCGAGACCGTGGTGACGCAGCCGATCGTCGTCGACTTGCCTGCACCGTTCGTGCCGAGGAACGCGAACACGCTTCCGGCGGCGACCTCGAACGAGATGTCGTCGACCGCGACGACATCTTTGTAGCGCTTGGTGAGCCCGGTCACGCTGATCGCAGTGGTGTTCACACCCGCGATACTTCCAGATGGTGGCGCGGGAATACAGGTCGAAAGGCCTACCGGTTCTGTGCAGCCGCGGTGAGACACTTGGTCAGTGGACAGCGAACTGGAGCGACTGCACGAGCTGGTCATTGTCGATCACGCCAAGGCGCCTCGCGGGTTTGGGCTGGTCGCCGGGGCTGCCGCTGAGTCTCGCCAGCTGAATCCGACCTGTGGCGACGAGGTGACGCTGCAATTGCACGTCTCCGACGGAGTGGTTGTCGCTGTGACGTGGGAGGGGCACGGATGCTCGATCTCACAAGCATCGGCATCCCTGCTCAGTGAGCTCGCTAACGGACTCACCGTCGCCGAGCTCACCGAACGGATCGGCATCTTTCGAGAACTGCTGAGATCGGGCGGCACCGATGTAGCTGGCGAGGACGCCTTGGGCGACGCGATCGTGCTGCAGGGCGTCGCGCTTTACCCCGCGCGGGTCACATGCGCAATGCTCGCGTGGGTCGCCGCGGAGGCCGCCCTCGCGCAGCTGACGTGACACGATTGACTCCGTGATTTCGATTCGCAGGGCGACTGCCTCTGACTGGAAGGCCTATCGCGACCTGCGCCTTCGCGCACTCACGCAGGCTCCAGACGCCTACGGAACGACCCTCGACGAGGAGGACTCTCAACCCGACGAATGGTGGCGAGAGCGCGTGGTCGGCGCGCTCAGTCTCATTGCTTCGCACGATGAGCTCCCCGTCGCGACAGCCGTCGGCATCCCAGACCCCCACGAGGAGGGGGCTCAAGAGATCGTCGCAGTCTGGGTCGAGCCGAGCGCGCGGGGCCAGGGAGTCGCCCGCCAGTTGGTGATGGCGCTAGTCGATGATGCGCGAGCGCACAGTGCTCCGGCAATCTCGCTCTGGGTGTCAGACGGCAACGAAGCCGCGCGACGGGTCTACGAATTGTGCGGTTTTCGCCTCACCGGTGAACGGGATGTGGTTCGGGGGAGTCTCTACGAATCACGGATGAGACGGTCGACCGAGTCGCTTGAGTTGCGAACCCAGCAGCCCTAGCTCGCCAACCAGGCCCGGATGACGGCGCGCGCGTCAGTGCTGTCTGCACCCGCGGCGAGGCTGGCGCGAATGTCGGAGTGCCAGGTGAGGAGCCCGCTCGGATCACCGGTGAAGGATGACGCCGCACCCTTGTTCTCCCTCTCGGCCGTGCCGCGGTGCAGCACGAGTCGCACTGGGCCCTTCGGGCTGGCGTTGACGGTGAGGCGGTCGTGCCCGTCGAGGGTGTAGCTGGGGGAATTCCACTTGACGATCTCGACTAATCGCGGCTCGGCATCCATCACTAGGGTGCGAAGAGACTCGACATCCGCCCGGACCTCGGGTGTCTGCGCGTCGAGAAACTCGGCAACTGTCGCGAACCGCATGACCATGCCGACACAGTAGCGCCCGGCACAGACTCCCGGGCGTAGCCCGCTACTGTGAACGCATGCCGGACGCCTCAGCCGAGACCGAGCCAGCCGAGACCGAGCCAGCCGAGACCGCCGGCTGGCGCGCTGTCGGAGTCGTGCTCGACGGTGACCCCATTGACCTCGGCGGTGGCGTCAACCCGTGGAAGCACTCGTGGCATCCACTCGACACAATGGTCTGGATGCGGCACCCATCGTGGCCGACACAGCTTCACGACCTGCCGGCCTACTCGATCACAGTCGGCGATCGCACCGTTGTCTTCGCCGCTGGCGAGCTCTCCAACCAGGTGTGGGGATTCTACGTTCCGGTCGACTAGCTCGGTTCGATGGCGATGGGGGTCTTCGGCGGTTTCGGCGGCTTGACCGGCTTCGGAGCCTTGACCGGCTTCGGCGTGCGCACCCTCGGCAGTCGGGGCACCTTGGGAGCCTTCGGCTCTCGCACGACCGGATTTAGCCAGATCGGGAACGTCTCGGGGGGCGGGCCGAATCCCTCGCGGGAGGTTCGAACGATCTGCCGACCCAGAAGGTGGTTGCCGCCGCCACCAATTACTGCGCCGATGCCGAACGGGATGAGCCGGCCGATTACGTTGGTGCCCTGCGCAACGGCAAACTTCTTCACGAAGGTCTTCTTGATCTGATCGGCTATCGGGCCCACGACTGAGCGCGGCAAGCTCTTGGTGATCGTCTCTCCCCAGAAGGTGTTGCGACTCGGAGCCTTACCCGCTACCTCACCCGCGAGTTGCCCGACTAGTTGAGTGCCAGCGGGGCCGAGCACCATCGTCATCACGAGCGCGCGCGCTCGGTCGGGGTTGTCGACGACGATTCCGTGCACTTCGGTGATGGATTGTGCGAACAACGCGCTCGCCTCAAGAAAGCCAGCGGTCTCCACTCCCGAGAGCACGAGCGATGTGGTCGTTCCCACAGCGGGGATCGCCGCAGACGCTCCGACCGCAGCCCCACCGGTCGTCACCGCGGCGAGGTACCGACGCTCAAGCGTGCGAATAATCTCCGCGGGCGACGCGTTCGGCCTGCCCCGACGGATGCCGCGGATATGCGCGAGAACAACGGGACGCTGCACCGTGAGTAGCCGGTCGACCCCGCGTACGACCATCGGATTGGACACCTGAATACCTTTTGCCCCGGCCATGCCCCCACCGTACTCGACGGAGGTAACGCTCAACTGGGGGGTTGCAATTCGTTGTCGGCGTTGTATTTGGCCAGCACATCGGTGATCGGCCCATCGAGCACGAGACTGCCCTTGTCGAGGTACAGCCCGCGTGTGCAGAAGCGGCGCAGGTCTTTCTCGTTGTGGGAGACAAAGAACAGGGTGCGACCACCCGCGAGCAATTCTTCAATGCGGCGATAGCACTTTTCCCGAAAGCCTCTGTCGCCGACCGCCAATACTTCGTCGACGAGAATGATCGGCTCCTCGAGCCGCGAGATCACCGCGAAGGCGATCCGCACCTTCATTCCCGAGGAGAGGTGCTTATAGGGCGTGTCAATGAAGTCGCGGATCTCGGCGAAGTCGATTATCTCGTCGAAGCGCGCCGAGATCTCTGCCCGAGTCATTCCGTGCAGGCCGCCGGTCAGGTAGACGTTGTCGCGCACGCTGAGGTCGTCGACGAATCCGCCGGTAATCTCGATCAGCGGCGCGACACCCTGGGCAACCTCGACACGACCCTCGTCGGGCAGGATGACCTCGGCGACCAGCTTCAGCAGCGTTGACTTGCCCTGCCCGTTGCGTCCCACCACACCGATCGCCTCGCCCGAGTGCACGGTGAAGCTGACGGCGCGCAGTGCCCAGAACTCGCCGGGACGCGTGCGGCGCTGG
>JANOED010000135.1:0-1867 GCA_031413035.1 Leifsonia sp.
GCACGACGATGAAGAAGGTGACGCGGCGCTTTTGCTTCGCAGCTTCCTTGTCCTCGTAGGGGTCTTCGAGCGAACGGTGCGAGCCAGGCGGGAGCACGGCAACATCGGTAAGGGCGGAGCCGAAAGGGATGTTGATCTTTACGCGGCCGTTTACGGCCCAGCCGTTGCCTTCGAGAATGGGGCCGAGCGTGCGCTGGCGGAGTTTGAGCCAGGCGATGACCATCGAGGGGGCGGAGATCACGAGCATCAGACCGACGAGGACGAGCGGGTATTGCCAGGCGCGGAGTTGAAAGACGTAGCCGAGAATCAGCGTGATCGCGGTGACGGCACCGGAGATCGCCACGCCGATGGCGGCGACGGCGCCGACATCCACTTTCTTCGGCGGCTCGACCTTGATGTTGTCGGCGTTGGCGGTTTTTTCCGCGGCGGCGGCGTGTTTGCACTGTGACTGCACCTGTGGTGGATCATCCCGGTAGTGATTCACTGTCTCGGCGGTGCGCGCAGACCGCGGTGACCATAAAGTAGACACAAGTGTGCACCGAGGCCGCCTCGAATGGGTGAGTGCCGGGTGCGCGTTCAGCAAACGAGGAGCCTCATGAGCAAGTACGCAGTGATCAACCCGGCCACGGGCGAGACGCTGCGGTCGTATCCGACCGCGACCGACGCCGACGTCACTGAGGCGATTGAGGGTGCTTTCAACGCATACCGTGGCTGGTCGCGTTCGACGACGGTCGCGCAGAGGGCGGCCCTCATCGCGAAGGTCGCGGACCTCCATCGCGAACGCCGTCAGGACCTTGCCGAGATCATCGTGCGCGAGATGGGCAAGCCGATCGGTGACGCGCTCGGCGAGGTTGACTTCTCGGCTGACATCTACCAGTACTACGCCGACAACGGTCCGGCTCTCCTGGCCGATGAGGCTATCGACCTTGTGGAGGGCAGCGAGGGTTCAGCAGTGATCCGCAAGAGTGCGATGGGCGTGCTGCTCGGCATCATGCCGTGGAACTTCCCGTACTACCAGGTCGCGCGGTTCGCCGGTCCGAACATCATCTTGGGCAACACGATCCTGCTCAAGCACGCGGCACAGTGCCCGGAGTCGGCGGCGGCCATCCACCAAATCTTCGCGGATGCTGGCTTCCCCGCCGGCGCATACACCAACCTCTATGCGACCACCGACCAGATCGGCACGATCATCGCCGACCCTCGCGTGCAGGGAATTTCGCTGACCGGCTCCGAGCGCGCCGGTGCGGCCGTGGCCGAGCAGGCCGGCCGTCACCTCAAGAAGGTCGTGCTCGAACTTGGCGGTAGCGACCCGTTCATCGTGCTGAGCAGCGATGACCTCGACGCCACAGTCCAGATGGCGGTGGATGCCCGGCTCGACAACAGCGGACAGTCCTGTAACGGCGCCAAGCGTTTCATCGTGCTCGATTCGCTCTACGACGAGTTCCTGCGCCTGCTCGAGGAGAAGATGTCGTCGACCGGCCCCACCGACCCGATGGTCGAGGGTGGAAAGTACGGACCGCTCTCGTCGGCGAGCGCAGCGGAGGGCCTCGAAGACCAGGTGTCCCGTGCGGTAGCGGACGGAGCCACGCTCGTCACCGGCGGAACCCGCGACGGCAACTTCTTCGCCGCGACTGTGCTCGCCGATGTGAGCTCCGCCAACTCGGCCTACTACGAGGAGTTCTTCGGTCCGGTGGCCCAGATTTTCAAGGTTCACAACGAAGACGAGGCCGTCGAGCTCGCCAATGACACCCCGTTCGGTCTCGGCTCCTACGTGTTCACGACCGACGAGGCGCAGGCAATGCGGGTCGCGGATCGCATCGAGGCTGGCATGGTCTACATCAACTGCGTGCTCGCCGACAGCCCGGAG
>JANOED010000136.1:0-11898 GCA_031413035.1 Leifsonia sp.
AACCCTCAGCCCGCCCACGAGTGCATCCGCAATCGGTAGTTGTGACTGTCGTTCTCACGTGTGCTGTTGCGTTCTTCCATGCCGGCGGCCAGTGCGGGCGCGCGGCGATCGGCGGGTGCGGCGCCGGAGCCGGAGGCGCGCAGGCGCTTGGGCTCGGGCGTCTTGTCGGCACGAGCGCCGAGAGGCTGTTCTTCGCTTCGCTCAGTGGCACAGACTTCATATCGGAAATTCTAGCCTGAAGTTGAGCCAATTCAGTTGTCCTCTCGTAGGCCGAGAGTTGAGCGTGCCAGTAACGGTCGATCGTTGCGGCTCACTCGGGACGAACCGGAAGAAGTGGTTTCACACTCATGCCTGGTGACGATTGGTGCTCACTTGCCCCCTAGACCTATGGAGTAAGGCGTTCAATAGTCGCCAGGGCATCAACCATCGGCAACATGAGCGTCGCGCGATCGCCCTCGAGCCGAGCAAACCCGAAGCGCTCGTAGAACGGCACGACTGACTCGTCTCGGGTGTGAACCACGATCGCAGCGCTTCCCACTTGACGAGCGACCTGCACAGACCTCATCGCGGCATCCTGAAGAAGGGATCCGCCGAGCCCGCTACCTGCGAACCGCTTGTCGACTGCAAGGCGGCCGATCAGGGTCGCTGGTATCGGATCGGGGCGACCGGTGCCAAAATCCCCCGTCGTATCGCGAGCAATCGTGAAGGATGAGAGCGAGTAATAGCCAGCGATCGAGTCATCATCTGCAATCGTCACGAATGTACGCGAAGTACCGAATTCTTGGTTCTTGAGCGCAAGAGTACGAAACCAGTTGTCGAGGCTCGCGACCCCGCAATCGAACGTGCCGACTGTGTCACCGCGCCGAAGTGCCCGCGGCTGTGAGAAAGCTGTCACTCGGCGGAGAACACCGACGGTCGCCCGAGCAACTCAGCGAAACCCTCGCTGTACTCGCCGGGGCGGTCAACGGCCGCAGTGAACTTCTCCCATGCCTCAGCACCAAGCCTAATTTGGCGCTCATCCGAGATCGTCTGACGGGCCGCCCGCAGCGCGGCATCCTTCACGAACGCAGACGTTGAAAGCCCGAGCAAAGCGGAAGCGGCCTCAAGTTCTTCCTTGAGCTCTGCCGTGATGCGGAACTCGACTCGGTCAGTGGTTGTCGTCATGAACTAAGTGTACGGCATACTGCCGGACAGTGGCCGACCTCAATCGATCGTGATCGCATCCGGCTGATCGCCCTGCTCGGCCTCCGACAGCGGCTTACGTTTCGAGACCCGCCACGCGTTGATCCCCCACACGAGAAGGGCCACCACGGCGTAGCCGCCGAATAGCAGGCTCCACCTGAGGAAGTCGCCCGGCACCTCCGCCCAAGACTTCGGAACCGTCAGCAGCACGAGCATGAACGCGGCGAGACCGACCGCGTAGGCCACGGCCCACACCCAACGGTTCCACTTCACGATCTTCACGCCATCCAGCGTTCCGATCGGCAGCAACGACAGCGGCAGCGTTGCGACTCCCTTCACGGTCACACCGGCCAAGAACTCGACGAAGAAGAGCAGCGCCACATTCTCCGTTCCCGCAGACACGGGGGCGAGCAGGCTGTAGCCGAGCCAGCCGACCCCAGCGAGCACCAGCCCGAACGCAGAGCCGACGAGCGTGATGATCGCACTGCGACTGGCCTGCAGCGTCACCGCGTAGGCGATGCCGGCGACCAGTCCGAAGATGACCCCGGGTTGCAGTTCGAGCAGGCGCGCAACCACAACCGCGATGGCGACGATCGCGAGCGACCCCCAGCGAAAGCGCAGGTACGGCTGCGAGTCCGGTTGGATGCGCCGTGCCACCACCCGCACGACCTGCCAGGCGGCGAGATTGAAGAGAACGAAGCTCAAGAACAGGGTGATCACGAGGCGCAGCGACATCCAATTGAAGCCGACATTGGGATCCACCAGCGCGCCGATCAGAGCGGCCAGCGCGAAGCCCGGCCACATGAGCCAGCCCGGTAGACCGGAGCCTTTCGGTCGGCCCCCCGGATGCTCGTTCCCCTCGCCCTCCGCCGCCTCAGCCTCCGTCGGCTCACGGCGCTTACGGCCGAACTTGCTCCGCACCCACATCGTCATCGCTTGGTATCGGGAACCGACCACCGAGTTCAGGAGCGCCGACGGCCACCCCACGAGCAGCATGAGCACCACCGAGCCACCGCCGATCACCGCCCACTGGGTCGGGTCGGGGGCGGACTGGAAGATCGTGCGCAGGGTGCTGAGCGCGCTCGGGTCGGCGATGCCGGTCGCATCCAGCCGTTCGGTGACGATCACTTCGACCAAGAGGCTGGGCGTGGTGATGGAGATGTCGTTCTGAAGGTCGACACCGTTGGTCCAGCTCATCGCGATGATGTTGCGTGTGGTTGCAGCGTTGCTAAAGCGCACGTCTGCCCACGCCGGCGTCGCATCTAGGGAACGGGCCTCGTCGAGCGTCAGCGCGGAGGAGATAGTCGAACCCGGTGGTGCAACGGTGATGGTCTCGCCGCCGGCGAGCCATCCGGTGTTCTCGAACCGCACGAGCAGGTCGAGAAACTCGTCAAAACTGAAGTCGACGAACAGCAGCGCGTAGTCGACCGACGACCCCTCGACGAAGGTCGTTGACCGGCCAGTGAGGTGGCTGGCGCAGTCGTATCCCGACCCCCGCAATGCCGGCGGGATGACGGACTGGTCGAGCTGCACCAGCTCGCGCGATCCCTGGTTAAGGTAGGTGTCGAGGCATGCCGCTTCGTCGGCGACGGCGGCGGTCGGTGCGGCAAGGAGCAGGAGACCCGCAGCGACTACAGCGGCGATGAAGCGGGTCACAACGCGAGGCATGGCGAGAGAATACTGCATGGTCACGCTGATTCCTTCGCACATGCGCCGCTAGACTGACCAGCATCGAATCGCCCTCCGCCGATCGCATGCATACGATCACCGACGAAACCACGTCGATCGTCGACATCGTGCTCGAGTATGCGCGCCGCCGCATCCTCGCCGACGACACCCCGCTTGACAAGCCCCTCACCCTGACCGAGTTGCGTCGCCTCGCCCCCAACAGCATCAACGAGGAGGGCATCGGAGCGCGACGGGCGCTCTCGATGTTCGAGCACATCCTCGCCCCGTCGTGCATCACGACCGAGCACCCGCGCTACCTCTCCTTCATCCCCTCGGCCCCGTCGAAGGCGGCGACCGCGTTCGACCTCATCGTCTCGGCGAGCTCGGTGTACGGCGGCTCGTGGCTGGAAGGCTCGGGTGCCGTCTACGCCGAGAACGAGGTGCTCTCGTGGCTTGCCGCCGAGTTCGGCCTCCCGACCAGCGCCGGAGGCGTCTTCGTGCAGGGCGGAACGATCGGCAACCTCTCGGCCCTCGTCGCGGCTCGGGATCACGCCGATCGGTTGCGCACGGCCGCAGGCCGGGCTCGCCCTGAACGCTGGGTCGTGATCGCGTCGAGCGAGGCGCACTCGTCGATCGCCAGCGCCACGCGCGTGATGGATGTCGACATCGTGAAGGTGCCCGTGACCGAGAACGGCTCTCTGCACGGCGACCAGGTGCGCTCCGCCCTCGCCGAACACGGCGACGCCGTCATCGCGGTCGTCGCGACGGCAGGCTCGACCAACTTCGGCATCGTGGATCACATCGCCTCGATCGCCGCGCTCAAAGACGAGTTCGACTTCTGGCTGCACATCGACGGCGCATTCGGCCTCGCGGCGGCCCTCACCGAGACCGCTCGCCCCCGATTCGCAGGCATCGACCGCGCCGACTCGCTCATCGTCGACCCCCACAAGTGGCTGTTCACCCCGTTCGACGCGTGCGCACTCATCTACCGCAACCCGGAGATCGCGCGGCTCGCGCACACCCAGCACGCCGAGTATCTGGATACCCTCACCGAGTCGAACGACTTCAACCCGTCCGACTACTCCGTGCAGCTCACGCGCCGCGCCCGGGGCCTGCCCCTGTGGTTCTCGCTCGCCACCTATGGGGCGGATGCGTATCGCCGCGCCATCACGGCATCCATCGATCTCGCCCACGAGGCCGCTCAAGAGATCGCGGCACGCGACTACCTGCAGCTAGTGCGCGAACCGCAATTGTCGGTCGTCGTGTTCGAACGGGTCGGCTGGGAGGCAGCGGACTACGCGAGCTGGTCGAACAAGCTCCTCGACGAGCAACACTCTTTCGTGGTGCCGAGCTCGCACGCAGGCCGGGTCAACACGCGCTTCGCGATCGTCAATCCGCGCACGACGATCGACGATCTGCGGTCGGTGCTCGACTCGATGGCGCCGCACCCGCCGGTCGAGTAGCCGCGAAGCACCCGCTGGTCGAGTAGCCGCGAAGTGGCGTATCGAGACCTCCCCAGCCCATACCCGACCCGGACGGCACTCTGATGGGGCTGTAGCGTGGGTGCTATGAAAAGTAGCGCCGCACGCTTCCCTCTCATCGTCGCTGGATCGATCGCGCTGCTCGTCGGGTTGATCTTTGCTGGGCAGGGAGCAAACCTGATCCCCGGAAGCTTCATGACCGGCGACTCCACCTGGCTTGTAGTCGGGGTGATCCTCGCCGTGGTCGGAGTCGTGCTGCTCGTGGTGGCCTTGCGGCGGCCCCGGCGCACATAGCGCGCAGGTTGCGGCTCGCGACAATCAGTGGATGCCCAGCGTGTGTGACGCGGCGGACTACAAGTAGCGCCGCAGGTACTCCCGTAGCGGCGGATCGCACACGTACACGTAGGTTCCGAGGATGCCGCGGGTGAGCAGCACCGCGTAGATGTTCGTGATGAACCGCAGCAGGTCGTCGTCGGTGTAGACAATGCCGAGCTTGGGGTTGTTCTCCATGCCCTTCTTGTCGAAGTACTGCGAGCGGTCGATGAAGAGTCGTTGAGTCTCCGGATCGAAGCGCAGATCGTTTCCGATGATCACGCCCGCGTAGTTGAGGTCGTAGCCCTGGACGGTGTGGATCGAGCCGACCTCGTCCAGAGATGCGGGCGAGGCAATCCAGTCGACCTGACTACGGTTCCAGGGCATCCGGATGCTGTCGAGCTCGATGTCCCAACCCGCGGGATCGCCCTTCGACTTCCACTCCCACGCGTAGCCCGCAATCAGTCGGGAAAGGCCAACCTGCGCGTCGCGAGCCCGGATCTCGTCACGCATCGAGCCGAAGTCGTGGAAGAGGCGCAGGTCGTACTCACCGAAGGTGCGCGGCTCTGCCACCGACAGCAGCGGGCCCGCGCTCAAGATGGCGCGCACGTAGCCGATGTAGTCCGATCCAGCTTTCACTCGCAACTGGCTCACCAGTCGGTAGAACCGTCCGGCCGCCGATGCGTCGGAGACGAGTGCGTGCAGCGTTGAGGCGGACAGGTCCGCCGGACGAACTGTCTGAGCCGCATCGGCTAGGAAGATCTGGTGTGTGCTCTTGGAGCGGATCCAGTCAAGCTGCGTTTTCGTGAGGTCGTCGAAGCCGTAGAGGTTGGTGGTGATCTCCGCGAACTTCTTGTTCTGCGGTCCGGACGGCTGATTCGCGCGTTGGTTAAGGCGATGGGTCTCATCGACGACCAGCACGACGAAGTGATGCGGGGACGCCCCCGCCTCGAAAGGCGTGAGCACCATGTCGGCGCTGAGCCCCGGCGTGCGACGGAACACCTTCTGGATCGACTTTCGCAACGACTGCTGAGGCACGACAAGCCCGAGCTTGAGCCCCGCAGCGACCTCAGGATATCCCTCGACGAAGAACTCCGAGAACATCGAGTCGGCGTCGGGCTCCTCCCCAGGAACGGCTGCAGCGATATCGCGAAGCAATTTGAGCAGGAAGATCGCAATGACCGTCTTGCCGGTGCCGGGATCGCCCTGGACGACGATCGTGTTGCCAACGCCCGTCTGCAGGTCTGCGAAAAGCCCTTCGAGAATGTCCTCCACGGCACCAGCTTGATCCGAGGTGAGGGCCTTAAAAGGTGACAGCTTGAAGAGGTCGTCATTGACGATTTCGGGCATGCTTCGAGTGAACACACCCTCGCCGCGCAATCGCTCGAAGATCTCGCGGAACGACTCCTGATAGGTGGCCCGTTCGTAGTAGTCGGAATCGATGATGCCGTCGTTGCGGTTGAGCACCTCGAACTTGCCGTCGCCCGCCAGCATGCGGATCAGGTAGGACTCAAGGTCGAGGCAGACGGACTTGTTGAACCGCTCGTCGATCACCACTCGAACGGTTCGCAGGTGCTTCTTCTGGGGCGATTCGAGGTGCTGGCGCAGCCGATTGGATGCGCTAAGCGTCTCGCCTACGTAAACTTCGCCGGCGGAATTGGCCGAACCCGGTCCGTCAAGTACGTAGACCACCGGCCAATTCCGGCTGCGCGCGTGGGAGGGCACCCAGCTGCCGACCGCATCCGGGGTGAAGGCAACGCGGACGATCTCAGAGGGCGTCATACTTTGCGCTCCGGCCGCGCGCCTGATCCGCTGGATACTTCTCGCGAGTCACAGCGAGCTTGTCGAGAATGAGCTGCTCGGGTTCGACACCGAGCTTCGCGGCGAGAAGGGAGCAGTATGTAAGCACGTCAGCGAGTTCATCGCGAACTCGGGCTTCATCCGTTTCGCCGCTCCACTGGAAACACTCAAGAAGTTCGCCCGCCTCGATCACGATGCTCTTCGCGAGGTTCTCCGGGGTGTGGAACTGCGCCCAGTCCCGCTCGGCGACGAAGGCCGCGAGTTGCTCGCGGGCATTCGGCTCAGACATGTGCAAAAGCTATCAGGCACCGAAGGCGGCTTATCGACGCAATCCGGAAATGAACTAGAGACGTGCTGGGCCTCGCAATCGGCCGCGCGATTGGCTTTGCTGAAATTTCAATGGTCACGGTGTTCCTCGCGGTCTCGCTGGAGTGTCGGATCCGATTCGCATGCTCCATCGGCGTCACGCAGGAGAACTTAGCCCTTCGCGGTATCCGCAAAGGCTACGAGACGTGGATCTTCGAAACCGTCCCAACCGTTGTACGCGAACGCCTCGCGTTGAGCTGCGCTGTTCATGTGCCGATAGACGGCCGCAAGTTGAGCGTCAGTTCCATCAAAAAGGGCCTCACGTGCGGTTGGCTCGTCGAGCAGAGTGAGGAAAGCTGGCTCAGCTCGCGCCGTGTGGTACAGGGCGAAGTTCGTATAAGCGCCGAGCTTGTCACCCTCGTCACTACCCGCGTTGGCGACGCCGCGGTAGACGTCAAACTCGACCAGCAGACTCGTGAGATCACGGGGGACGCCGTCGCCGAGGAGGTCGAACAGGTGAGCAGTAACGGGCTTGGAAGCCTCGATGAGGCCAATTCGCACGCCTTCGTCGTCTTTCAGGAGCTCCGCGCGAGCAATCATGACTTCGGCCTTGCGAAGAAGTGACTTCCAGTAACCGTTGTGCGTACTGATGGCGCTCAGTCGAGTCAGGGCGGCTAGGTTTCCCCACTGATTCTCGCGCACGAGGACGGCTCCAAGCGCATAGAGATGAGTAAGTACCTCCTTGTGGCCGAGCGGGAACCGGCGCGGCTGACTAACGAAATCGTCGTCAACCGACTCGTATACGTCCCGGTAGCCGTCCATTACCCGGGAGAACGTCGCGCCCGCAGAATAGCGTGCGGAGATAGCGGCGATAATGTCGAGCCGGTCGAGTTGATCGCTCAGCTCCGAGGCGACAGCACTTGCGTCCTTCCCGGTCGCAGCATCGACCACGGCGACGGCGCTAATGATTGTCTTTCGCAGAAGGAGATCGAGGCCGACTTCATCGCTGCGGCGGATTAGCTCGGTGACCGCCGCGCCGAATGACTCAGCCGGCATCTCGACGTTGACGTTGACGTACCCGCCCGGTTCAAATGCCGGGGTCGCGACACGGAAAGTCTCAAAAACATCCCTCCGCCATTCTTCCTTGCGCACGGCGATGATCCGCTCGATGATGCCCCGCGCTTCGTGCTGATTCCAGCGAACGCTAGAGGTGCCTCGACGGACGAAAACATCGCCGGCCCGCCAGACAGTCTTTTTCTCATACTCTCCGTCCTTGGACATGATTCGCATTCCATCCCTGTTCGGGCCGACGCCGATCAGGAGGAAGTCGCTGGATTCAACGTGGTGGAGCGCTGCACTGAAGTCGATGGGCTCGCCGAGCACCGAGGCGACCTGAGACCGGACCTTCTGCTCATCAAAGTCGCTTGCGGGCCGAGGTGTGAACAGACCGCTGGGCGCCCCATAATCGTCGGCTCCCACGACGATATAGCCGCCGGAGGAGAGTGATTCCATTGCAGCAATGTCTTTGCATAGCTCGATGCGGTCGGGCTTGTGGCGTGGGTCCCATGTCGCTTTGAAATCGAGATCATTGGACTCCGCGCCGCGCGCCAATAGCGCGCGCAGGCGATCCAGGTCGACACTCATGGGCACATGATTAGGGTACAGCGGCGCGCCTTAGACACACTGATCCCTCCTCAGATTGGACACCCTTTTGGGCACCTCACAAGGCCCGGACGATACCCGCACATTCCGCATCGCCCAAGTTGATGCCGCCGCCAAACGCGCTCGACCCGGCGAGGGCAAAGTTCAGGCCGAACCCATGGCGCTCCCGTCATCGGCCCTCGGCCAATCAGAACGTCCTCCTCGACTCCGTCGTTTCAGAGGCAGAGTCAATCGCGAAGCAAGGTTGAAGACGGAAGCCCCGCTGGTGATGGCGGGGCTTCCTAAACCCTGGCGGGACTCGAACCCGCACCTCCCGGGTGCGAACCGCGGGGCTCTATCCAGTTGAGCTACAGAGAGATAGTGCGCTTCTACGCGTCATTATCCTAGCGAAACGGAGCGACGAAGGGGCCCTTTCAGCGAGGGCCTTTCGCTTGAAGTTCCGCGAAATATGATCCTCCGTGGCTGACCGCCACCGCGAAGTGACGCGAAAGCGCGATGCCCTTTCGCTGAGGGGGCTGCGTCCCACCGGCACTGCCGTCACATCGCGGCACCCCGCTGCTAGGGCGCCACTCGTCGGGCGATGCGCCGGAACCGGCGCGGCCGGGCCTTTCTGAACCTGCGACCTCTGGGTTATGAGACCAACGCGCAATCCGCAGGCACCGATACTCCTCGCTCGATTGCCCGGCGGAGTGCCAGTGTCCGCGGCATCCCGTACCGTCTCCCCCAAGCTCACGAGCGACAACTGTCAGTACCTAGCTGGTTGTCCGGCAACCCCGTCCGTCGACAGGGTGCCCTAGGGGAAGAGCCGGCCCGCGGCATCCGTCTCGGGCAAGTTCGATGGGAGGGTGTCATGACGACTATTGATATTCAGGTGCGCGTGCGGGGCGATCTGCTGCGCGACGTTCAGACCGAGTTGGAGCTGCTGCACGAGCTCGAGGAGATCAACCTCCGGTGGCGGGCCGAAGGCATGGGGATGCACTACAACCCCCTGCGGTCGTGGATCGAGCTGGATCTCCTCCTAGCCCGGCTCCGCATCGACGGACCCGAATTCCTGATCGTCGAAAGCCTCGCCACCCACCGATGGGTGCAGACGATGGGCGACCCGGGGGCGCTGATCATCGAAGTGTGCGGGAACGCTGGCACGCCGCATCCGGATGTCTGGCGACTCCGCCGCGCGCCCGGCGATGTGCTGCCCACCGCGTCGTTGGGCGCTCTGCTCTTCGAGGGCGGCATGCACTTGGAAAACCTGTTCACCGTCGAGGAGGCGGGGCGGGTGTTCCGGGAGTGGTTGCGGGGTGGGGCGGTCTCGGGGGTTGTGTTGGAGCGGGTTGTTTATTGACCTGCCGGCCGACGACGGCGGGACGCGCACGATCCGGATCGTGCCCGCGCACCGCGCTGCCGGTGAAGCTACATTCCGGGGACGGCTTGCAGCTCGTGAACCTCGATCGCGGCACCCGGGAACTTCAGGTGCGGGTGGTCCTTCGTGAAGGCGACTGCCGCGTCCATGCTGTCGGCTTCGACGAAGGAGTAGCCCGCCACCTCGAGCGTGCTCGGCGACGTGGCCCCGCCGGGCGCGACGTGCACTCCCCCGGCCAGCGGCGTTCCGAAGTCGACGAGGTTCTTGCCGACGCTGGTACTCCAATCCATCCACGCCTTCATCTCGGCTTCCATGTCCATGTCGGCCGGCGCTGCTTCCACCGACGGGTTTATGGGCGAGTGGTACATGATCAGGTACTTGGCCATCGTTGCTCCTCTGTTCTTTCTTCCTTCCGGCGGGCGGACGCCGCGTCGGGCGTTATGGGCGCTTGGCGGGGTCGTAGACCTCGGCGAGGGTGCTGAGGCAACCGATCCAGCCTGCTTCGTGGGCGGCGACGGACTCCGGAGACTCGAGCTGGGTGTGCAGCACATGCACTCGAGTGCCACCGGGCACCTCGTCGAATCGAACCTCTACCCGCGACACGGTTGGGGCGCCTTCCCACGCCCAGGTGTAGACGAGCCGGCCCGGTACCTCGACTTCGAGATACTCGCCGACGATCACAGACATGTCGGCGCCGCCGTAGAGCAACTCGAATCGGTACGCGCCGCCCACTCGCGCGTCGATCGTCGCCTTCGTGGGGCCGTACTCAGTGAGTGACGGGCGCATCCACCGTGAAGCGTGCACCTCGTCGGTCCATAGTTGCCACATCGTGTCGCGATCGACCGCGAAGGTGCGCTCGACGGTGAGACTTAGGTCGGCCATTACTTCTCCCTGGTTTCGCGGGGGTCTGTCAGTGTGGTGGGGATGTCGCCGCTCGCGGCCAGCTCGTTGATGTAAGTGTCGAGCGAGTCGAACTGGCCTTGCCAGAACGCACGCGTGTCGACGATCCACCGTTGGGCACTGATGAGAGCGTCACGATCGATCACGAGCAGACTCTCGCGGCCCACCGGCGTGCGCCTGACGAGGCCCGCCCGCTCGAGGGCGGCGGTGTGTTTGTTGAGTAGTTGGGGCGATAGCCCGTTGTCGGCAGCAACCTGCGACATTCGCGGGGGGGCATCCATGCTGGCGAGGTAGCGGACCAGCTTGCGTCGGGTCCCGTGCGACAGAGCTGCGAAGACGTGGTCGAGGGCATCGCTGGCGGTCGCGGTCGCGGTCGCGGTCGCGGTCTTTGCTTGTGTCCCGGAGTACACCATGTGGTTTATTGTTGCCCCTTTTCATGGAAATCGCAAGGTCAACCACCCGACGCTAGGCCTCACGCTTCGTTGGGCGACTCGCAGTGAGGCACGCCTCGCTGCTCCTCTCCGCACCAAATCTGTGGAAAGAACTTCTCCACATTCCATTCGAATCTATGTTCGAATGTGGGAGAATTGATGCATGGCCTCACCGACCCCCACCCTCCTCGCAGCCGCTGCGCTGCTGGATGGTGCGCCTGCGGCGTATGCGGGTCTGGATGACGCGGCTCTCCTCCAGGCCCAGACCGCCTTGGGGCAGCTCTCCCGCCTCGCGGCGCGACACGGGGCAGCGCTCGCGGGCGAGTTGGCCCGCCGTTCCGCGCCTGAGCTCGGGCACAGCGGCCTCGCGCAGGCCTCCGGCCACCGCACCCCACAGGCATTGATCCAGGTCGTCACCGGCATGTCTGCACCCGAGGCCGCGCAGCTCGTCGCGGTGGGTTCTCTGCCTGCCGAGTCGCCCTTGGCTCGCGGGGTCGCTGCGGGCGACATCTCCGTTCCCGGCGCCGACGCGATTCGGCGCGGGCTCGGCAGGGCCGATGCGGGCACGTCCGCCGAGACTCTGGATGCCGTCGCCACCGACCTCGTCTCCCGCTCCGCAAGCTTCACGCCCGAGCAGCTCTACCGTGCCGCCGCCGACGCCCGCAACCGCATCGATGCAGAGGGTGTCGCGCTCCGCGAGAAGGAGCGGCGCGATGCGCGCTACCTGCGCGTGCGCCAGCGCGAAGACGGCATGGTGTCAGGCTCGTTCCTCCTCGACCAAGAAGACGGCGCGCTCCTG
>JANOED010000137.1:0-5016 GCA_031413035.1 Leifsonia sp.
GATGATCACCGAAATCGCAACGCGCTACGACACCCCACCACCCGCCACTACCGACGTCAACGGCTAAACCGCGAACGTCAGAAGGAGCATCATGTCAGACTCACCGCTTGACCTGAAGACCGCGTCAACCAGTCCCTCCAACCCGCCGCCGCCCGAGGTGCAGTCCGACCTCGTGCTCGTCCCACCGGCACCGGTACCCAATGTCGGCACCGCCCAGGCGAGCGCCATGATGCCGATCGATGACGCTCGGAGCAGGGAACTCGCCGAGCGGGCCAAGACCTTCATCGCCGACCTCATCGACAAAGACCCCAACGCGCCAGAGTTCATGAAGAAGATTAACGACGTCTCGGCAATGGGACGCGACGAAATTCGCAGCTCGGCTGCCGTCACGAACCGCATGTTGGAGCGCCCGGTTGCCGCGCTCGCTGCCGCGAAGGGCACCGGCGATGAAGCGGATGCCCAGCGCAAAGTCGCAAACACGCTGGTCGAATTGCGCCTAACGATCGAGGATCTGGACCCAACAAAGCAGGAAGGCGGCCTCGGCCAGTTTCTGCTCAACCTGATTCCGTTCCGCGACAAGATTCGCAGCTACTTCGCCAAGTACGCATCCGCCCAGACCCAGTTGGACAAGATCCTGCATGCGCTCCAGAACGGGCAGGATGCCCTCCTGAAGGACAACGCTGCTGTTGAAGGCGAAAAGGTTCGGCTGTGGGACACGATGAACAAGTTGCAGGAATACGCCGTGCTCACGAGTGCTCTCGACGCGCAGCTCGTCGACCAGATTGACGACCTTCGCGTGAGCGACCCAAAGAAGGCTGACACCCTCACCGCCGACTTGCTGTTCGTCATCCGCCAGAAGCACCAGGACCTCCTGACCCAACTCGCCGTCAGCGCACAGGGCTACCTCGCGCTCGACGTCGTGCGCAAGAACAACGTCGAGCTCATCAAGGGGGTCGAACGTGCGTCGACCACAACGATTTCGGCGCTGCGCACCGCCGTCATCGTGGCTCAGGCGCTCGCGAACCAGAAGCTTGTGCTCGACCAGATCACCGCGCTCAACACGACAACCTCGAACCTGATTGTTGCGACATCTCAGATGCTCAAGAGCCAGTCGATCGCGATTGCCGAGCAGTCCACGTCGGCGACGATCAGCATCGAGTCGCTCGAGACGGCGTTCCAGAACATCTACGACACGATCGACCAGGTCGACACCTACAAGATCCAGGCGGTCGAGACGATGGCGCAGACGGTTACCGCGCTGCAGACCCGCCTCACGGAAGCTACCGAGTACCTCGAGCGGGCAAAGCCCGAGGGTTCAGCGAGCACCGCCGGGGGGTCGATTTAGTCATGCGCAGGCCGCTCGCAGTCGCCGCGGTTCTGACCGCGGTAGCCCTCACGTTGTCAGGGTGCATCCCGATCGTGTTCGAGGGTGGAACCGACGGTGGCCTGCCCGACAACAATCAGACACTGCGAGTGCTTGCGGGCAGCGAAGTAAAGGACATGGTGCCACTGCTCGAACAGGCGGCATCAGAGATCGGTGTCACCGTTGCATTCGAGTACGTCGGCACGTTGGAGGGCACCGAGATCGTTGCGTCCGGGGCAGCCGCCGGCAAGTACGACGCCATCTGGTTTCCCAACAACCGGTACCTGTCTCTGCTACCGGGCGCCAGTTCCGCGATCACGTCGAGCGTGAAGATCATGACCTCGCCTGTCGTGCTCGGCCTCGATTCGGGGATCGCGAGCCGGTTGGGGTGGGATGCCGAGGCTCCGACGTGGGCCGACCTTGCGACCGCGGCATCCGATGGCGAATTCACCTACGGCATGACGAACCCGGCAGCATCGAACTCGGGCTTCAGTGCCTTGGTGGCTGTCGCCACTGCGCTGTCGGGCACAGGGTCTGCTCTCACGGATGCTGACATCACTGCCGTGACCCCGGAGCTGACAAGCTTCTTCTCCGGGCAGAAGCTCACTGCGGGATCATCGGGCTTTCTCGCCGAAACCTACCTGGCAGATCCCACAGTCGTCGACGGCATCATCAACTATGAGTCTGTTCTGATGGGTCTTCGCCCCAATGGCGAGGAGTTGACGATCATCACACCGAGCGACGGCGTGGTCACGAGCGATTACCCGCTCACGCTGCTCAGTTCGGCGGATGCCTCGAAGAAGCCCCTGTTCGACACGCTCACCGACTGGCTCACGACTCCAGAGGTGCAACAGCAGATCGTCGAACTGACCAAGCGTCGACCCGGGGTGCCCGGAATTGACACTGGGTCGACATTCCCTGACGGCATTCTGTTCGAGACACCCTTTCCGAACACCTTGGATGTCGCGAACACGCTGATCTCGACCTACCTCAACACCGTGCGGTCTGCCGCCCAGACCATCTTCGTTCTCGACACGTCGGGCTCGATGGAGGGCGAACGGATCGCCGCTCTGCAGCAGGCTCTCAAGAATCTGGCCGGGGCCGATGAGTCGACTGCGGGTGGTTTCGCTGCGTTCCGAAGCCGGGAGCGGGTGACACTAATCCCCTTCAACTTCGGCCCACAGAATCCGATCGTGATCGAGGTGCCTGACGACGACAAGACGGCGGCGCTAGAGGAGATCAGGCGCGAAGCCGACAATCTCTTCGCCGACGGTGGCACCGCCATCTACGACTCTCTCGCCGTGGCCTACAACATCGCGATTGCACAGCAGCGCGAACGCCCAGACACGTTC
The DNA here is from genome assembly GCA_031413035.1 of Leifsonia sp. GTDB lineage: Bacteria > Actinomycetota > Actinomycetes > Actinomycetales > Microbacteriaceae > Rhodoglobus. Next base: position 2,716 of record JANOED010000137.1, read on the forward strand.
GTCTCGATCGTGCTGATGACGGACGGCGAGAACACCGACGGCTCGAATGCCGACGACTTCGAGCGCTTCTACGAGTCCCTCGGCTCGCGAGCCGACGGCATCGCCACCTTTGTGGTGCTTTTCGGTGGCGCCAACGTCGACGAACTCGAGCGAATCGCTGAGCTCACCGGTGGACGCGCGTTCGACGCGCTCAACGGCGACCTTGCCGGCGCCTTCCAGGAGATCCGTGGCTACCAGTAACACGGGTGGCGGTGGCTTCTGGGCTTCCGCACCCGGGCGCTGGCTCTCGTCAGGGAAGAACATCTTCGGTAGCGTGCTGGCTGCGGGAGCGATCGGCGCGCAACTGTTCTTTGGCCTCGGACCCCTCTGGCCGCTCATTGTTGCGGCCAGCTACGGGGTTGGTGCCCTCGTTGCGCCGCGGGACCGCGTTGACCTGCGCCTGGGACTTGGTGCCGGTGCTTCAGCTGAGCAATTGGCCGCCCAGCTGAAGATGCTGCGCCGTGCCATCAAGGGCGACGCCCGGCGCTTGACGGATGACGCGAACGCCATCCTCCTGCGTATCCTCGATGCGCTCGACGAGATCGTTGCGCGATGGAACGAACTCGCCTCCGCCCCCGACCAACGCCACGTCGTCGAGCGGATGACTATCGACTACCTACCGACGTCGGTGGAGACTTTCTTGAACCTTCCCCGAACGTTCGCCCTGCAGAGCCGCGTCGAGGGCAAGCGCTCCGCGCACGACGAGCTCATCGAGCAGTTGACGATTCTGGAGGCGGAGAGCGATCGGATCCGAACGGCCGTGTATTCGCGCGCGGTTGAGAAACTGACCGACCAAAGCAGGTTCCTGAGAGAGAAGTTCGGAAAGTCCGAACTAGACCTCGAGTGACCCAAGACGATCAGAAGCGGGGTATAGCTAAAATCGCCCTCATGGTGAACGTGCAGCCCGCAACCCGAGTCTCCCTGCCCCTTGCCGAGCACGGCGAAGGCCCGGTGTGGATGCCGCAGACTCGGCAACTGAAGTTCGTCGACATGCTTGCGGGCGACATCCTGACCATTGATTCGGCGGGCTCGCCCGTCGATCGCCGAAACGTCGGGCCGGTTGCGGCGGCCTTCAGGCCGCGGGTCGCTGGCGGACTCGTCGTCGCGGTTGAGCGCGGCTTCGCGCTGCTTTCCGCCGACGACGAACTGACCGTGCTGCCCGAGTTGTGGAGCGACCCGACCGTGCGCATGAACGACGGCGCGTGCGACACGCAGGGTCGCTTCTTGTGCGGCTCGATGGAAGACGATGCCGCCGCCGGCCGCGGCTCACTTCACCGGCTCGAGTTCGACGGCACGACGACGATCGTGCTCGACGACGTCACGATCTCGAACGGGCTCGCCTTCAGTGCCGACGGCACAACCGCGGTCTACATCGACTCCGCCACGCAGGAGGTGCGCCGGTACCGGCTGCCCGACGACGACGGGCCGTGGAGCGAGTACGACGTGGTCGTGGCGATCGACCCCGCCCTCGGCGTACCGGACGGGCTGTGTGTCGACCGCGAGGGCGGCATCTGGGTCGCCCTCTGGGAGGGCTCGGCCGTGCACCGCTACAGCGGAGACGGCATCCTCACCGACATCGTCACCCTGCCCGTGAGCCTCGTCACGGCCTGCGCGCTCGGCGGCGAAGACGGCCGAACCCTCTGGATCACTACCTCGGCGCTTGAGATCGATCGCCGTAACGAACCGGATGCCGGTGCCGTCTTCACCGCGCGCGTTGCGGTCGCCGGCGACCCGGTGCTGCCCGCGCGGCACTGAGCCTCGCGCTCAACTCGCCGAGTCGACAATGCCCACGAATCGCGACCCGATGCCGTCGATCTCCTCGCGGTAGAGGCCGGGGGCGGGTTCCGGCAGGTCGAGCGGAGAGTGATCCGCGCAGCTCAAGTACGTGAATTCGGCCACCACTTCTTCGGACGCGCCCGCTCCCCCGCACCACACACGTCGCAGCGTAGCTCGACCCACACCGGCTTCGCGCCCGTGCGGTTCGCCCGCGACTGCGCGAGCCAGGCCGGTGGGTTCGCGTCGATCGCTGCGAGCTCCTGCTCGGTCATGCGCGTCGGGATGCCATGCCGCTGAGCCATCTCCAGCGGAATGTCGAGGCGCTGCGCGGCTTCGCGGCGGGAGATGCTGCTCATCGGGGAAGGCGAACTAGGAGTGGAGCCGAACCTAGTCGGCGCCGCCCGAGCTGAGGTACCTTGCCACCGCCGGGGTGACGTAGGGCGCGACATCCCCACCCAGCGCGGAAACCTGACGCACCAGCGAACT
>JANOED010000138.1:0-1519 GCA_031413035.1 Leifsonia sp.
ACCTGCGAGCCAACCGCAACCCGCAGGGATACCGTACCGGCCACGGGCGCGCGCACCACGTGCTCCATCTTCATCGCCTCGATGATGGCGATCGCCGCACCCACCTCGACCAGCTCGCCATCCTCGACAGAGACTGCCACGACGGTGCCCGGCAGCGGCGAGCGAAGCTCTGGGTCAACCTCACCCTGAGCTAGTTCGGCTCGCACGCTACGGCCCTCATGTACGGCCCAGCTGACGCCCTCTGACGAGAGATGGAGTTCTCCCGCATCGGACTGGGCGAAGACCCAGTCAGTGCTCACCTCAGTTATCCGCACCTGGGCCCGCGCCCGAGTGTCGTGCAACACCACCGATCCCGCACGCGGTTCACCGTCGTCCACTGAGACCAGAAGCGTGGCCGGCTCGCCCCACACCCGCACGGTCGCGGACGCATCGCCGCGCACCGACCGTAGGCGGTAGACGCTCGGTGCCGGGGCACCCACCCGCCACCCGTTGTGCGCCGACCACGGTCCCGCAGCGCGAGTGCGCCAAGCGTCGGCATGACGAATCATGGCCGCGGTAGCAAACAGGTCATCGTTAGGCTGCGCGAACTGCATCCCGTCGAGAAGTCGGCCAATCAGCTCGGTGTCGAGATCGCCGGAGACAACCTCGGGTGCCGCCAACAGCATCCCGAGAAACTCGACATTTGTCTCGACGCCGAGCACGACCGTCTCCCGCAGGGCTGCCCGCAGTCGTTGCAGGGCGGATGCCCGATCCGGCGCCCACGCGATGACCTTTGCGAGCATCGGGTCGTAGTCAGACGACACCACCAGTCCGGGCATCAGGGCGCTGTCTACCCGGATGCCCGGGCCAGCCGGCTCGTGAAGCTCAAGCACACGGCCGCCCGTCGGCAGGAATCCGCGAGCGGGATCCTCCGCGTAGACGCGCGCCTCGATGGCGTGACCCGTGAGGGTGACGTCCCCTTGCGTGAAGTCGAGGGGCTCGCCGGAGGCAATGCGTAGCTGCCACTCCACCAGATCCAGTCCGGTCACCAGCTCGGTGACGGGATGCTCAACCTGCAGGCGAGTGTTCATCTCTATGAAGAAGAACTCGTCGGGAGCGTCTGCGGAAACAATGAATTCGACGGTGCCCGCGCCGAGGTATCCCACGCTTCGCGCACTCTCGCACGCTGCCTGACCGATTCTGGCGCGGGTAGCCTCGTCGATCAGGGGCGACGGCGCCTCCTCGATCACCTTCTGGTGCCGCCGCTGCAGCGAGCACTCACGCTCGCCGAGGTGCACGACGTTGCCGTGCGCATCGGCCAACACCTGAACCTCGATGTGCCGCGGCCGCGCCACGAACCGCTCGATGAAGAGGGTGTCGTCTCCGAACGACGACGACGCCTCACGACGGGCGGCCGCGATCGCGTCAGCGAGGTCGTCGGGGGCCCAGACGACATGCATGCCCTTGCCGCCACCACCAGCGGACGGCTTGATGAGAGCAGGGAATCCCACTTCCTCTGCGGCCTTCATGAGGTCGGCAT
>JANOED010000139.1:0-20305 GCA_031413035.1 Leifsonia sp.
GAGCGGGTTTGGACGGGCACGCGGCTGGTGTCATCCCACCCCCCGTCGCTGTGAGCCTTCGCTCCGTGCTGTTCGGTGGTTTGTGCTGCCATCGACATCTAGCCGACACTGCCTTCCATGCTCATCTCGATGAGCTTGTTCAGTTCGACTGCGTACTCCATGGGCAATTCGCGTGCGATGGGCTCGATGAAGCCGCGCACGATCATTGCCATGGCTTCGTCTTCGGGCAGACCACGGGATTGCAGGTAGAACAGTTGCTCGGCGCTCACTCGCGAGACCGTCGCCTCGTGACCGAGCTGAACGTCATCGACCCGGATGTCGATCGACGGGTAGGTGTCGGACCGAGAGATTGTGTCGACCAGCAACGCGTCACAGCGCACCGTATTGGCCGAGTGATGAGCCTTCTCGTCGACGCGCACTTCACCGCGGTATCCCGCGCGTCCGCCCCCTCGGGCGATCGACTTCGACACGATCGACGACGTGGTGTACGGCGCCATGTGGATCATCTTCGCGCCGGCATCCTGATGCTGACCGGGGCCTGCAAAAGCCACAGACAGGGTTTCCCCCTTGGCGTGCTCCCCAACGAGGTAGATCGACGGGTACTTCATCGTGACCTTCGAGCCGATGTTGCCGTCGATCCATTCCATGGTCGCGCCCTCGTGGGCGATGGCGCGCTTGGTCACGAGGTTGTACACATTGTTCGACCAGTTCTGGATCGTTGTGTAGCGAACGCGTGCGTTCTTCTTGACAATGATTTCGACGACGGCCGAGTGCAGCGAGTCAGACTTGTAGATCGGCGCCGTGCAGCCCTCGATGTAGTGCACGTAGGACCCCTCGTCGGCGATGATCAGGGTGCGCTCGAACTGGCCCATGTTCTCGGTGTTGATTCGAAAGTAGGCCTGCAGCGGAATCTCGACATGAACACCCTTGGGCACGTAAACGAACGACCCACCCGACCAGACTGCCGTGTTGAGGGCTGCGAACTTGTTGTCGCCCGCGGGAATGACCGTGCCGAAGTACTCGGCGAAGAACTCGGGGTGCTCCTTGAGCGCCGTATCCGTGTCCATGAAGATGACGCCCTGAGCCTCGAGCTCGGCATTGATCGTGTGGTACACCACCTCGGACTCATACTGGGCAGCGACACCTGACACCAGCCGCTTGCGCTCAGCCTCGGGAATGCCGAGCTTCTCGTAGGTGTCCTTGATGTCGTCGGGGAGGTCTTCCCACGTCTGTGCCTGCTTCTCGGTAGAACGAACGAAATACTTAATGTTGTCGAAGTCGATGCCCGACAGGTCGGCACCCCACGTGGGCATGGGCTTGCGGTAGAAGTTCTTGAGGCCGTTGAGTCGCAACTTCAGCATCGACTCGGGTTCAGACTTGAGAGTCGAAATATCGCGAACCACGTCTTCGTTGATGCCACGCCGCGCAGAAGAGCCAGCGGCATCCGAGTCAGACCAGCCAAATTCGTACTGGCCAAGCCCACTGAGCTCGGGACGATCAATTAGCACATCAGACATAACTACCTCTTTCCCACCGTCGTTAACCAAGCTGGTTTCCGCGGCATTCCCCTTCAGTGAGAAAGACACTGCTGGGGTCTGTTTAGACTGAAGCAGGACAAGGGAGCGTGCGCTCCGGCGTCTGCGCTGACTCCCCGGCATGGGCGTGTTCCTGAACCCGTTGATTCTACAGTGAGCGGCTACAAATATCAGGAGGTGCGGCTGTGAAAGCCGTTTTCAGTCGGTTGCCCACCGCCGTGGATGCCCGGATCAGAGTTCTTGCCATAGCGTCACTTGTTTCTCAGATACTCATCGTAGGAACCGGCGGAGCAGTTCGGCTCACCGGCTCAGGACTCGGATGCCCCACCTGGCCCAAGTGCACGGACGATTCATTCGTCAACACACCGGAGATGGGAATCCACGGGGCGATCGAGTTTGGCAACCGCCTTCTCACATTTGTCCTCGTTCTGATCGCCATAGCCATGTTTGTTATGGTGTTGCGAATTCGCCGAGAGCGGCGCGATCTTTTCGTGCTCGCGCTCCTACTCGGCCTGGGCATCCCGGCCCAAGCCGTCATCGGCGGGCTATCGGTCCTCGCCAACCTCAACCCGTATGTTGTCGGTCTGCATTTTGTGGTCTCGGTGATCCTCGTCGTGCTCGCGACGGTTCTCGTCTACCGGGTTTACGACGGGCCGCGCGGTGGCCCCTCGATCGTTCCTCGTTGGTATTCGGCACTCGCATACGGCACTAGCGTCTTGATTGCGGTGACTGTCACGGTGGGCATCCTCACCACAGGCTCGGGTCCACACGCTGGTGACAGCGGCGCGGCGAGAAACGGGCTGGACTCCGAGTTCTTACAGCACGTGCACAGTTGGCCCGCCTACGCCGCGTTTGCCTCGAGCATTCTTCTTCTGGTCGGTGCAATTCGACTCGGTCAACCGCGAGTCGTACGGTTCACCGCATTACTCGTCGCCATCGAGATCGCGCAGATCGGGGTGGGACTCGCCCAGGCACGGCTTGGCTTGCCTGAGGTTCTGGTCGGCATCCACATGGTTCTTGCTTGCGTGCTCGCCGGCGCGATGACTGCAGTAGTGCTGTCGCTGCGGGAGCCGCTAGAACGGCAATAGCGGGTCGATTCCCACTGCGACGAACACCAGGGTCAGATACGTGATTGACGAGTGGAAGACCCGCATCGGCATGACCTGCTCGTGTCGAATTGCCGAAGAGTAGAGTCGGTGCGACTCGATGATGAACCAACCGCCGGCGACCACGGCAACACCGCTGTAGAGCAATCCCATCGAGGCAACGGGTATGAGCAGCAGCGAGCAGGCGACCGTTGCCCAGGCATAGAGAATGATTTGCAGTCCCACGGTCGTGCGACCCCGCACGACCGCGAGCATCGGCACGTGCACCGACTGGTAGTCGGCGCGGTACTTCATTGACAGCGGCCAGTAGTGAGGCGGGGTCCACAAGAAAACGATTCCGAATAGCACCACCGGCGTCCAACTCAGCGACCCAGTCACCGCGGCCCACCCGATGAGTACTGGCATACAGCCGGCTGCACCGCCCCAGATGATGTTCTGAGGCGTGCGCCGCTTGAGCACGAGCGTGTAGACGAGAACGTAGAACAAGATCGCGACGAGCGAGAGCCCGGCCGCCAGCCAGTTGGTGAACACTCCGAGCCACACCACAGAGGCAACCCCTGCGACAAATGCGAAGACGAGCGCCTCTCGGTCTGTCAGCTCACCTGTGACGAGGGGGCGCTTGCTGGTTCGGGCCATCACACGGTCGATGTCACGGTCGATGTAGCAGTTGAATGCATTCGCTGAGCCCGCGCTAAGCGCTCCGCCAACAAGCGTCGCGAGTACCAGCCAGAGGCTTGGGATGCCGCCAGCCGCAAGCACCATTACCGGCGCAGTGGTGACAAGTAGCAGCTCAATCACCCGCGGCTTAGTTAGCGCTACGTAGGCGCGCACCTTGCGGAGGATGCCGATGCGCCCGGTGGGAGAACGGGTCTCGAGCGCAACAGCCATGCCATCAATTGTAGGCGACGCCTGCGGCGCCCCAGGCGGCGTCGACGTTCGACAACTCCCTATACTTGAAACGCCTGCCAGCCGGGTTCATCACCTCCTCGCGTCGAGCCGAAAGGCTTGTTCGCCGCTCCAGAAGGGTCACCGCTACTGTGACAGAGCTGCACTGGGAAGCCATTGACAACAAGGCAGTAGACACGGCGAGGATTCTCGCGGCGGATGCCGTTGAGAAGGTCGGCAACGGCCATCCCGGTACCGCGATGAGTCTCGCTCCGGCGGCGTACCTCCTCTTTCAGAAGGTCATGCGGCGCGACCCCAGCGACAACGACTGGATCGGTCGCGACCGCTTCATCCTCTCGGTTGGCCATAGCTCCCTGACTCAGTACGTGCAGCTGTACTTCGGCGGCTATGGACTCGAACTCGACGACCTCAAGGCACTACGAACCTGGGGTTCGAAGACCCCAGGGCATCCCGAGTACGGCCACACCCCGGGAGTGGAAATCACCACCGGGCCGCTGGGCCAGGGAATCGCCTCGGCGGTGGGATTCGCCTACGCCAGCCGCTTCGAACGCGGCCTTTTCGATCCAGACGCTCCCGAGGGCACGAGCCCGTTCGACCACTTCATCTACGTGATTGCCGGCGACGGCGACCTGCAGGAGGGTGTGTCGGCCGAGGCATCGTCGCTCGCCGGTCACCAACAACTCGGCAATCTCATTGCGATCTACGACAGCAACCAGATCTCCATCGAAGATGACACGAACATCGCATTCACCGAAGACGTCAAGGCGCGCTACGAGGCCTACCACTGGCACGTGCAGGTCGTCGATTGGAAGAAGACCGGTGTCTACACCGAGGATGTAGCCGAACTGAACGCGGCCATAGGTGCAGCAAAGGGCGTCACTGACAAGCCATCGCTGATCATCCTTCGCACCATCATCGGATGGCCCGCACCGCACAAGCAGAACTCCGGCAAGATCCACGGCTCAGCGCTCGGAGCAGACGAACTCGCAGCAACGAAGCGGGTACTTGGTTTCGACCCTGAGCAGAGCTTCGTGGTCGCCCCCGAGGTCATTGCTCACACCCGCAAGGCGGTGGAGCGCGGTCAAGCGGTGCATGCCGAATGGCAGGTCGGATTCGACGCGTGGGCAGTTGCCAATCCTGATCGCAAGGCACTGCTCGACCGTCTCCTTACAGGTGCAGTACCCGATGGTCTCGAAGCGGCACTTCCGGTGTTCGAGGCCGGCAAGGATGTCTCGACTCGCGCCGCGAGCGGCAAAGTGCTCGGGGCGCTGGGCGCCGTCATGCCGGAGCTATGGGGCGGCTCGGCCGACCTTGCAGAGTCGAACCTTACGACCATCGAGGGCGCGGCGTCGTTCATTCCATCCGAACACTCGACCCACGAGTGGACGGGCACCGTCTACGGCCGTGTGCTTCATTTTGGTATTCGAGAGCACGCGATGGCAGCGATCCTCAACGGAATCGTGCTCCACGGCCCCACTCGTGCCTACGGCGGTACCTTTCTGATCTTCAGTGACTACATGCGCCCGGCAGTGCGCCTCGCCGCGCTCATGGCTGTGCCGTCAATCTTTGTCTGGACGCACGACTCGGTTGCCCTCGGTGAGGACGGCCCCACTCACCAGCCGATTGAGCAACTCGCCTCCCTGCGCGCGATCCCTGGCTTCGACATGGTTCGTCCCGCCGATGCCAACGAGGTGTCGTGGGCCTGGAAGACGATTCTCGAACGCCGCAAGGGACCAGCGGGCATCGCGCTGAGCCGACAGAATCTTCCCGTATTCGAGCGAGGGACTGGCGAGGCATCCGGCGAAACCTTTGCTGCGGCGAGCAATGTCGCGAAGGGTGCTTACGTGCTGGCCGACGCTCCGACTGGCACCCCAGACCTGATCTTCATCGCCACCGGTTCAGAAGTGCAGATTGCCGTTGAGGCTCGGACTGTGCTTGCGCAGGAGGGCATCAACGCGCGAGTCGTCTCGGCCCCCAGCCTCGAGTGGTTTGAGGAACAGGATGCCGCGTACCGCGACTCAGTCTTGCCCCCGACTGTCACAGCCCGGGTCTCAATCGAAGCCGGGATCAACCTCACCTGGCGGTCGTACGTTGGAGACCGAGGCCGGAGCGTATCGATCGAGCACTTCGGCGCATCCGCCGACTACAAGACGCTCTATGCCAAGTTCGGAATCACCACCGAGGCCGCCGTGGCCGCAGCCAAGGAATCGCTGGCCGCCCAGTAGGCGTTCGGCAAAGGAGAAGACTCATGAGTACCGAATCCCCCACAGCCGCACTGTCGGCTCTCGGAGTCAGCATCTGGCTCGATGATCTGTCGCGTGAGCGTATCAACTCAGGCGGGCTGCAAAAACTGATCGCAGAGCGCAGCGTGGTTGGTGTTACTACGAACCCCACAATCTTCGCGACCGCCCTCGCCAAGGGCGAGGCTTACGACGTGCAAGTTGGGGAGTTGGCGAAAGCTGGCGCATCGGTAACCGAAGCCGTGTTCGAGATCACAACCAATGACGTCGCCGCTGCTTGTGACATCTTCCGTCCCATCTACGACGCGACTCACGGCTTTGACGGGCGCGTCTCGATCGAGGTCGAGCCGGGCCTTGCTCATGATGCCGCGAGCACCATCGAGCAGGCCAAGCAGTTGTCGGCGAAAGTCGACCGCGAGAACACCCTGATCAAAATCCCCGCGACTGTTGAGGGGTTGGAGGCCATCGCCGCTGTCATCGGGGCTGGTATCAGCGTCAACGTCACGCTGATCTTCAGCCTCGAGCGTCACCGCGAGGTGATCAACGCCTACCTCACAGGTCTTGAGACTGCGAAGTCAGCAGGTCTCGACATCTCGAAGATTCACTCTGTCGCATCCTTCTTTGTGTCGCGGGTCGACACCGAGATCGACAAGCGCCTCGAGGCGATAGGAACCGACGAAGCCATCGCCCTCAAGAGCAAGGCCGGCGTGGCAAATGCACAACTTGCCTACGAGGTTTACGAGCAGGCGTTCTCGTCTGAGCGCGCGAAGGTTCTCCTTAGCGCCGGCGCGAACAAACAGCGCCCACTCTGGGCATCGACCGGAGTGAAAGACCCGAGCCTGCCAGACACCTTGTACGTCACTGAACTTGCGGTAGCAGAAACCGTCAATACGATGCCCGAGAAGACACTCGAGGCAACCTTCGACCACGGCGTGATCACTGGAGACCGCGTAACCGGTTCGTATGCCGCAGCGAATTCGACGCTGAACGCCCTTGCCGCGCTCGGCATATCGTATGACGAGGTCACGGCGCTCCTGGAGAAGGAGGGCGTTGAGAAGTTCGTCGTCTCGTGGAACGAATTGCTCGATACCGTCTCAGCCGCGCTTGAGGCCGCACAGTGAGCGTGCGGATTGCGGTTTCTGGCGCCGCAGCCGAGGCTGTCGAGCGCATCGTTCCACAGTTGGTGAGTGACCTCGTGGCCAGCCGAATCACTGGCGGCGACGAGACCCTGTGGGGGCACGAGGCGGAGCAGGAGTCCGCTCAGCGACTTGGCTGGGTTGAGGCGGTGTCCCTGTCACGCCCGATGGTCGATGACATCTACGAGCTCCGCGACATGCTGCGGGCGGCTGGAGTCAACCACATCGTCCTAGGGGGGATGGGTGGGTCATCGCTCGCGCCGGAGGTGATCACGCGCACCTACGGTGTCGAACTCACCGTATTGGACTCGACGGACCCTGGTCAGGTGCTCTCGGCGCTGGCAGACCGGCTGGCAACGACGGCAGTAGTGATCTCGTCGAAGTCCGGTTCGACGCTCGAAACCGACAGTCAGAAGAGGATCTACGAGAAGTTCTTCTCAGACGCCGGGATTGATCCGATTGAACGAATTGTCATCGTTACCGATCCCGGGTCCCCTTTGGATGTCGCGGCTCGCGCCACCGGCTATCGCGTCTTCAACGCAGACCCCAACGTGGGGGGCCGCTACTCCGCCCTAACCGCTTTCGGACTCGTGCCAAGCGGCCTCGCGGGGGTCGACCTGCACGAACTACTTGATGAGGCCGACGCTGTCTCCCTTGAGCTCGCCGTAGACACTGCGTCAAACCCGGGTCTTGTACTTGGTGCAGCTATCGCGGGAACGAGGCCGCTAAAAGACAAACTGGGCATTGTTGCAGACGGCACTCATATCCTTGGATTCGGCGACTGGGCAGAGCAGCTCATTGCAGAGTCAACCGGAAAGCTCGGTCGCGGGATCCTGCCCGTTGTTCTCGATGCGCACTCCCCCGAACTTAGCGAGAACCTCAACGACCTGCAGGTCGTGCGGCTGGTGGAGACGTGGGACGACACCAGGGAAGTCGCTGAAGGTGAAATTGAGATTGCGGGCACGCTTGGCGGTCAGCTTCTCGTCTGGGAATACGCTACCGCCGTGGCGGGCCGCATACTCGGCATCAATCCGTTCGATCAGCCCGATGTGGAGTCCGCGAAGATCGCTGCCCGCGCGCTCGTCGACAACCCATCGGCCCCCGAGCCCCCGGCCTTTGTAGTCGGCGAGATCGAAGTCCGCGGAACCGATGACGTCGTTTCGGGCGCTACCGATCTGGCTGGCGCAGTCTCAGCCCTGCTCTCGTACCTCTCAGATGACGGCTATGTCTCGATCCAGGCCTACGTCGACCGCACGGCCTTCCCCGAACTGGCAAACCTACGGGATACGCTTGCCGCCCGCGCAAGGCGCCCCGTCACATTCGGATGGGGGCCTCGTTTTCTGCACTCAACGGGACAGTTCCACAAGGGTGGACCCGCCGTTGGGGTGTTCCTGCAGATCACGACGGTCGAAGATGTCGACCTCCAGATTCCGGACCGACCATTCACGTTCGGTCAACTGATTCGTGCGCAGGCCGCTGGCGACGCGAGCGTGCTTGCTGCCCATGGCAGACCGGTTCTCAGCATCACGGTGTACAACCCGGGCGTCACCATCCCGAATATCATCAGCGCACTGGCTTAGCGCGACACGCGTATTCCGAGCAGGAGCAGTATGTCCCCGGTGGAAATCTCAGCCGAAGTCAACCCGCTGCGGTTGCCGTCGGATCGTCGGCTCAACCGGATCGCTGGGCCTAGCGGCCTAGTGATCTTCGGAGTGACCGGTGACCTCTCTCGCAAGAAGCTGATGCCAGCCGTTTACGACCTCGCGAATCGGGGTCTCTTGCCCCCGGGTTTCGCGCTGGTCGGGTTCGCTCGGCGTGAATGGGAGAACGAGGACTTCGCCGAGGTTGTGCACGACGCGGTGAAGCAGTACGCGCGTACGCCGTTTGTCGAAGAGGTCTGGGCGCAACTCGCTCACGGTGTGCGTTTTGTTCAGGGCGAGTTTGACGACGCGGCATCCTTCGGGAGGCTCAAGGAAACCATCGAAGAGCTCGATCGTGAGCGTGGAACCATGGGGAACCACGCGTTCTACCTGTCGATCCCGCCGAAGTCCTTTCCGCAGGTGACCGAGCAGTTACGAAACTCAGGACTCGCTGAACAGCGCGATGGTCAGTGGCGCCGGGTTGTTATCGAGAAACCGTTCGGCAGCGACCTCGCGTCAGCTCGAGAACTCAATGAGGTCGTTGAGTCCGTGTTCCCGCCAGACAGCGTTTTCCGCATCGATCACTACCTCGGCAAGGAGACGGTTCAGAATATCCTCGCGCTGCGCTTCGCCAACCAACTCTACGAACCCATCTGGAACGCCAAGTACGTCGACCACGTGCAGATCACCATGGCCGAAGACGTTGGCGTGGGTGGTCGTGCCGGTTACTACGACGGCATCGGTGCCGCGCGGGATGTCATTCAGAACCATCTCCTCCAGCTCCTGGCCCTAACAGCAATGGAGGAGCCTGTCTCATTCGACGCAGCGGACCTCAGGGCAGAGAAGGAGAAGGTTCTCTCGGCGGTACGTCTGCCCGCAGATCTCGGCAAGCACACTGCCCGCGGTCAGTACGCCGGGGGTTGGTCTGGCGGAGAGAAGGTTGTGGGTTTTCTGGAGGAGGAGGGGATGAATCCCAAATCCACAACGGAAACGTTCGCTGCTATCCGGCTAGATATTGGCACCCGACGGTGGGCCGGCGTGCCCTTCTACCTGCGTACCGGAAAGCGTCTGGGGCGTCGTGTTACTGAGATCGCCGTAGTGTTCAAGCGTGCCCCGCAGTATCTCTTTGCGGAGAGCCAGACGTCGGCGCTGGGCCAGAACGCGCTCGTTATTCGGGTGCAGCCCGACGAGGGTGTCACTATTCGATTCGGATCGAAGGTACCCGGAGCAGGAATGCAGGTGCGCGACGTCACGATGGACTTCGGCTACGGGCACGCCTTCACCGAAGCGAGCCCCGAAGCCTACGAACGCCTCATTCTCGACGTGCTTCTCGGTGACCCTCCGCTCTTCCCGCGCCACGAGGAAGTTGAACTGAGCTGGAAAATCCTCGATCCGATCGAGGAGTATTGGGCCGCACAGGGTAAGCCTGAGCAATACCGTCCGGGTTCGTGGGGCCCGGAATCGGCTGACGCACTGATGGCCCGCGACGGACGCACTTGGAGACGCCCATGATCGTCGACCTACCGAACACCACGACGAGTACGGTCTCGAAGACGCTCGTCAAGATTCGCGAGGAGGGCGGCGCAGTAGCGCTCGGCCGCGTGCTCACCCTAGTCATCTCCACGATTCTCGGCGAGGAGGAGGAGGCCATCGAGGCAGCCAACGATGCGTCGCGCGAGCATCCGATGCGTGTTTTGGTGCTCTCAACTCGAGCCGCAGAGGTGTCGGCCGACGATACCGCCCGCGTTGATGCGCAGATCCGGGTCGGTGGCGATGCCGGGGCCAGCGAGGTGGTGGTGCTGAGGGCATATGGAGACGCCGCCGCAGACCCTGAAAGCTTGATCATGGGGCTCCTGCTGCCCGACGCGCCCGTCGTGGCGTGGTGGCCAGGTGAGTCCCCGGTGAATGTGTCTGAGTCGCCCGTTGGACGTATCGCGCAGCGTCGAATCACAGATGCCGCAGCAAGTCCAGATCCCTTGGGTGCACTAGGCCGCATTCGGGAGACCTATCAACCCGGTGATACGGATTTCGCATGGACCCGACTAACCCTGTGGCGCGCGCAGTTGGCTGCCGTGCTCGATCAGCCACCGTACGAGGCTGTTACGGGTATCGAGGTACACGGCGCCGCCGGTTCACCGTCAACCATCTTGCTTGCGGCCTGGTTGCAACTGCAACTGGGTCAGCCAGTTAACCTCGAGGTCTCGACAAAGGCCCACGGGAGCAGCGGCATCCAAGGCGTGGAGTTGCAGCGTCCATCGGGTCCGGTGAACCTGACACGGAGTTCGCCAAACATTGCCGAGCTGGTACAGCCCGGCCAGCCGACCCACGAGATTTCGCTCCCGCGTCGAAGCCTGCGAGATTGTCTCGCAGAGGAGCTGCGCAGGCTTGACCCTGACGATCTCTTCGGCGACGTGATGATGAAGGGCGTCGGAGGGCTTGACGCAGCCGCAGGGATGGTTCCGAGGGAGGAGGCAGAGTGAGCAACGAACGTCGCGTCATTGTCCACCCCGACAAGGAGACCCTCGCCGGCGCCGTCGCGGCGCGCTTCCTTACGAAAGTCGTTGATCTCATTGATGAGTTTGATGAAGCTACCGTCGTACTGACCGGCGGCACTATGGGAATTGCGGTGTTGGCAGCGATCAACTCCTCTCCCGCCCGAGACTCCGTGGACTGGTCGCGTGTGAATGTCTGGTGGGGAGACGAACGATGGTTGCCGTCCGGTGACCCAGAGCGCAACGAGACTCAGGCTAGGCGCGCCCTGCTTGACCACGTTCCGCTGGATTCGACACGGGTTCACCCGATGGAAGCTTCGGACTCGGGCTTCACTCTCGAAGAGTCAGCACATCGCTACGCATCCGAACTCGAGGCGCACGCGCGACGCGACAGGCTTCCCTATCTGGACATCACATTTCTTGGAATGGGTCCGGACGGGCATGTTGCGTCTTTGTTCCCCGAGCGGCCTGGCATCCGTGAGACGGAGCGCACCGTGGTCGCGGTGACTGGTTCCCCCAAACCTCCGCCGGAGAGGCTCAGCCTGACTCTGCCTGTGCTCAACGCGTCCGCTCGGGTATGGCTGGTCGTCGCTGGAGCCGACAAGGCCTCGGCGCTTGGGCTAACGCTCGCGGGTGCAAGCGTCATCGAAGTTCCGGCCGCCGGAATTGAGGGGCGACGAAAGACACTCTTCTTCGTCGATGCCGAGGCTGCGGCTGAGGTGCCCGAAACGCTTATTGACCCGGGCCAGTTCTGGACAGGGGCAGACGATATCGTGTCGGGCTAGCTGCCCACGGTTCCACGGCGCTCGCGGAGCTGCACCAGAGCATCTTCGAGGAG
The DNA here is from genome assembly GCA_031413035.1 of Leifsonia sp. Lineage (GTDB taxonomy): Bacteria > Actinomycetota > Actinomycetes > Actinomycetales > Microbacteriaceae > Rhodoglobus. Next base: position 11,894 of record JANOED010000139.1, read on the forward strand.
GCTTGCTGCTTCATCCTCGCTACGCCGTTCCTTCACGTAGGCCAAATGCGTCTTGTAGGGCTCAAGTTTCGCAACCGAGGGAGGGTTATTCTTGTCCCGCCCGGCCGGGAGCCCGGTCGAGGGCGAATCAATGATCTCAGGAATCTCTTCTTCTGGCAGGTTTGCCGCGAAGTTCCTTACGGTCTCGTTGCCCATCTCATCCCAGTAAGAAACTTGGACGCGATCGGCGTGAAATCCACGATCCTGCTCGCCCATCGGACCTGCGCCGACGCGAGACCCCCGAATTGCACTGCCGCCTGAAGCCATGATGTTCCTCGCTGAACTGGTCGGGGCGCTGGTTATGCGCCGTCGAATCTCGTGATGAGGCCAAGCACGACGATGCTCGTAACCCAAATGAGCGCGAGGATAACTGTGAGCCGGTTGAGGTTGCGTTCCGCGACACCCGACGCACCAAGGTTTGAGGTCACTCCCCCGCCGAACATATCGGACAGACCGCCGCCGCGCCCGCGGTGGAGAAGGATCAGCAGGGTGAGCAGCAGACTCGTGATGCCGAGAATGACCTGCATCACTACCTCAAGAATTTCCACGCCCAGCCCTTTCGAAAACGCCTTGGCAAGTATAAGCGATCGGTGGTCGAGCTACGTGCCGACGTGCTTGCTGAACCTCGCGATGCTCGCAAACTCGGCAACATCGAGACTCGCTCCGCCCACGAGTGCGCCATCGATGCTCGGCTCACGCATGAGCGAGGCGATGTTGCCAGACTTCACCGAACCGCCGTACAGGATCCGAGTCGCGTCTGCGACATCGTCATCAAACAACTCACCCAGAGTCACGCGCAGCTGTGCACAAACCTGTTCGGCCTGCTCCGGTGTCGCTGCGAGACCCGAACCAATCGCCCACACCGGTTCGTAGGCCACTACGAGGTTGGGGGTACCGGAGATTCCGGCGAGTGACGCCTTCAGCTGAGCTACCGGAACAGCACTCGGACCGTGCTTCTCGAGGTCTTCGGCAGTCTCCCCGACGCACAGCACGGGAATGAGGCCGTTCCTCATCGCCGCCGCAACCTTTCGCGCCAGAAGCTCGTCGGTCTCTGCGTGCATGCTTCGGCGCTCGGAGTGTCCGACAATCACGTAGGCGCAACCCAACGCGGAGAGAAAGGTTCCGGAGATCTCGCCGGTATACGCTCCCGAATCGAACTCCGAAAGATCCTGGGCCCCGTAAGCCAAGTCCAGTTTGTCGGCAGAAACGAGGTTCTGCACCGAGCGCAGGTCGGTAAACGGGGGAAACACCGCAACCTCCGCACCTCCAACTCCGAAGTCGTGGTTGGCGTCCTTGAGAGTCCAGGCAAGCTTCTGCACGACAGCGATCGCCTGCAAATGGTCGAGGTTCATCTTCCAGTTGCCCGCGATTAGGGGCACGCGCTTCATTGCCATCCCAGAACCTCCAGCCCGGGCAGGCGCTTGCCCTCGAGGAATTCGAGACTCGCTCCCCCGCCAGTAGAAACGTGATCAAACTGGTCGTCACGGAATCCGAGCGCGCGTACGGCGGCCGCCGAGTCGCCGCCACCGACGACACCAAGACCATTGAGTCCGGCCAAGGCGGCTGCCACCGCCTTCGTACCCCCGGCGAAGGGGGGCATCTCGAATACGCCCATCGGGCCGTTCCAGAACACCGTCTTCGACTCACCGATTAGTGCGGCGAAATGTGCTGAGGTTTCTGGACCGATGTCGAGTCCGAATCCGGCCGCGCCGAATTTGGTGTCCTCGATTTCGTGCGCGGACGCCACGACGTGCGCGGCTTCTGCAGCAAACCGGTCGGCGACAACAATATCCGTCGGGAGTACGATCTCTACGCCCAGCTGCTTGGCTTGGGCAATATAGCCGGCGACGGCGTCGACCTGATCGAGTTCGAGCAAGCTGCTTGCGACCTTGTAGCCCTGAGCAACGAGGAAGGTGAATGCCATGCCCCCGCCCACCAGAAGGCGGTTGACCTTCGGGAGCAACGCTCCGATAACAGCAAGCTTGTCTGAGACCTTTGAACCGCCAAGCACGACCGTGTACGGCGTCTCTGGGTTTACCGTGAGCCGCTCGAGAACACTAAGCTCCTGCTGAATCAGCAGGCCAGCCGCGCTCGGAAGAGCATTCGCTAGTTCATATACGCTCGCCTGTTTGCGGTGAACAACACCGAAGCCGTCGGAGACAAGTGCATCACCCAAGGCGGCCAGTTTCGAGGCAAACTGCTCGCGATCGCTGGCGTCTTTGGCGGTCTCAGCTGCGTTGAACCGAAGATTCTCGAGGAGGGTCACTTCCCCGTCCGCCATGCCGTCCACAGCCTCGCGGGCGGCTGAACCTACCGTGTCCCGCGCGAAGACAACAGGCTTACCGAGCAGCTCCGAAAGGCGCTGTGCCACGGGTTCGAGACTGTACTTCGCGTCCGGCTCGCCGTCTGGCCTGCCGAGGTGCGAGATCACAATGACCCGGGCACCCGCGTGAATGAGATCGTTCAGAGTCGCCAGGGAGGCCCGAATGCGACCGTCGTCAGTTATTTGACCGTCCTTGAGCGGAACGTTCAGGTCACAGCGAACGATGACGCGCTTGCCCCTCAGTTCCCCGAGAGACGCGATGGTTCTGAGGGACATTGGCGCCTACAGTCGAGCGCCGACGTACTCGGTGAGGTCCACGAGTCGGTTGGAGTAACCCCACTCGTTGTCGTACCACGAGGCGACCTTGACCTGATCGCCAATGACCTTAGTCAGTCCCGCGTCGAAGATCGACGAGTGCGGGTCGCCGACAATGTCGCTCGAGACGATCTCATCTTCGGTGTATTTGAGGATTCCCTTGAGTGGGCCCTCAGCGGCCGCCTTGTACGCTGCATTGACTTCTGCAACGGTGACCGGCCGGCTCGCGGTGACTGTCAGGTCGGTGATTGAACCCGTGATGACCGGAACGCGCAGTGCGTAACCGTCGAGCTTGCCTACGAGCTCCGGGATGACAACACCAAGAGCTTTTGCCGCGCCCGTCGAAGTGGGGATGATGCTCGCGGCCGCAGCTCGCGCACGGCGAAGATCCTTGTGCGGTCCATCCTGCAGGTTCTGGTCAGCCGTGTAGGCGTGAACGGTGGTCATGAGACCTCGTTCGATCCCAAAGTTCTCCATGAACACCTTCGCGAGCGGCGCGAGGCAGTTGGTGGTGCACGACGCGTTCGAAATGATGGTGTGGATGGCCGGGTCGTAGGTACCCTCGTTCACGCCGAGTACGAGTGTTGCGACATCCTCACCGGATGCGGGTGCCGACACGATGACCTTCTTGGCGCCAGCCGCAATGTGCTTGGCCGCATCCTCGGACTTGGTGAAGTGACCGGTCGACTCGATGACGATGTCTACACCGAGCTCGCCCCACGGGAGGTTGGCAGGATCGCGCTCCTCGAACACACGGATGGTCTTTCCGTTGACCGTGATGTGCTCACCGTCGTACTCGACCGTTCCGTCGAGGCGCCCAGCGATGGAGTCGTACTTGAGTAGGTGCGCCAGAGTCTTGTTGTCTGTGAGGTCGTTCACCGCGACGATCTCGAAGTCGCTGCCCTTCTCCATTGCTGCACGAAAGAAGTTGCGGCCGATGCGGCCGAATCCGTTGATCCCGATCTTGACGCTCACAGTGGCTCCAGTTGCTCAGGCGTCCCAGAGACGCGCTTTTTCTGCGGTGGTGGTGGTTGTGGTGCTGCCGTGACAAGCAGAAGCCGGGGCAGCGCGCCCCGGCCACGATGCCGCTACGACAGTACCAGCAGGCCGGACGTCTTTTCGCGCGCCACCGACAGTCGCTGCTGAACGTTCTCCCAGTTCACGATGTTCCAGAATGCTTTGACGTAGTCGGCGCGAACGTTCTTGTAGTCGAGGTAATACGCGTGCTCCCAAACATCCAAAAGTAGGAGCGGAACAGTACCCGCTGCGAAATTGCTTTGCTGATCGAAGAACTGGTTGATCAGCAGGTTTTGGCCGATCGAATCCCACGTGAGGGCGGCCCAACCGGACCCCTGCACGCCCATGGCTGCAGCCGTGAAATGTGCGCTGAACTTGTCGAAGGATCCGAAGGTGTCATCGAGTGCGCTGGCGAGCTCACCTGTCGGCTTGTCCCCACCGTCTGGTGAAAGGTTGGTCCAGAAGATCGAGTGGTTGACATGGCCGCCGAGGTTGAAGGCGAGGTCTTTCTCCAACTTGTTGACATTCGTCAGGTCACCCTTGTCACGCGCCTCCGCCATCGCGGTGAGCGCCGCGTTGGCTCCAGTGACGTAGGCCTGGTGGTGCTTGCTGTGATGCAGCTCCATGATTGTGCCGCTGATGCTGGGCTCGAGCGCAGAGTAGTCGTACCCAAGTTCTGGAAGTGTGTATTCAGCCATGGCAGAAGTCTAGCGCGGTGCTACTCGTCGAGGTCTGGCGGCAGGTTGGCGTCCGTGCCCGGAATTCCGAGGTCAGACGCACGCTTGTCTGCCATCGCGAGAAGGCGACGAATGCGACCGGCAACCGCGTCTTTCGTCATCGGAGGGTCTGCGTGATGCCCCAGTTCGTCAAGGCTTGAGTCGCGGAACCGCAGCCGCAGATCTCCGGCATACCGAAGGTGCTCAGGAACGTCGCCGTCGAGGATCTCCAACGCGCGTTCGACCCGAGCGCACGCCGCTACCGCGGCTTGAGCTGAACGTCGCAGATTGGCATCGTCGAAGTTCACCAGTCGGTTTGCGGTGGCCCGCACTTCGCGTCGCTGCCTCAACTCGTTCCAACTCGTCACTCCGCGCTCGGCGCCCATGAGTTCGAGCATTGTGCCGATGGCTTCGCCGTCACGAACGACCACTCTGTGTACTCCGCGAACCTCTCGCGCCTTCGCTGAGATTCGCAGGCGACCTGCTGCTCCTACAAGCGCCATGGCGGCCTCATTGCCCGGACAGGTCACTTCCAGCACAGCTGACCGTCCAGGATCAGTGAGGCTACCGGCTGCCAGGAACGCTCCTCGCCAGACGGCTGCGAGTTCCTCGCGGCTCCCCGTTGTCAAGCGGTTGGGTAGCCCCCGAATGGGCCGACGGCGTGCGTCGAGCAGTCCGGTTTGTCGTGCGAGAGTCTCGCCCCCATCGACGACTCTCACCAAGTAGCTGCTAGTGCGTTTGGTTCCAGACGGCGAAACGACTGAGATGTCAGCACGCACCCCGTAAAGCTCGGCGATGTCTTGTCGGATGCGCTTGGCAAGGTGTTCGGTGTCGACTTCCGACTCAACGGCTATGCGTCCCGAGATCAAGTGCAGGCCGCCCGAGAAACGCAAAATTGTCGCGAGTTCAGCCGCCCGAACCGTGGTCTTTCCGCCACTCAGTTGCGCCAATTCGTCCTTGACATCTGCCGTTAGAGTCACGGGCGAATCTCCTTCTGAAAGTCTGTCAGTTGCGGTGTCGAATGCCAGAGTACTCGGCCTACTCGCGACCAAGATCTCTGTGCTTGACGCTGACGGCGACACCGGGCGCATCCCCCAGCAACGTCGCGAGCACCTCGGCGACAGCGACCGAGCGGTGCTTCCCCCCGGTGCATCCAATGGCGATAGTAGCGTGTCGCTTATTCTCGCGCTGGTACCCGGCGAACACCGGTTCAAGGGCGGCCGCGTATGCGGCGACAAACTCAGTGGCGCCTGCCTGCTGCATCACGTACTCGCTCACTTGTGAGTCGAGACCCGTGTAGGACTTAAGTTCCGGGTTCCAGAATGGGTTGGGCAAGAAGCGCACATCGGCAACGTGATCTGCATCGGTGGGAAGTCCGTACTTGAAGCCGAAGCTCAGGACAGTGAGTTGGAGTCCAGCGGCCTCCTTCTCGGCGAATCGCTCAGCGACTTGCGTCGCAAGCTGGTGAATGTTGAGCTCTGACGTGTCGATTACGAGATCGCTTCCCTCGCGGATCTCCGCCATCCGGGTTCGCTCCGCGCTTATGCCGTCGAGGAGGGTTCCATCACCCTGTAGCGGGTGGGGCCGACGAACCTGCTCGAAGCGTCGAACCAGCGCTGCATCCGTCGCCTCGAGAAAGAGCACCCTGACCATGGCGTTTGAGCGCAGTGACTCAATGGTCTGTTGCACGTCGGCGAAAAGCTTGCCCCCGCGAACATCGACGACCGCGGCGATTCTCGGTAAAGCGTTGCCCGCGTGCTGCGCGAGTTCGACGAGCGGCCTCAACATCTGGGGCGGAAGGTTGTCCACGACGTACCAGCCGAGGTCTTCAAGGGCATTTGCAACAGTTGACCTACCTGCCCCAGACATGCCGGTGACGATCAGCACCTCTTGGGCGTTGCTCGCTACTGCCATCGTGCTCTCAGACTACCCGCTCGAGAGTTAGGCTTTGCGCTTCGATTGACCGAGACGCTCGACGATTGTCGCAGCGAGTTGAGGCCCGATCCCCTTGACTTCGGCCATCTCTTCGGGTGTGGCATCTTTCACTCTGGTCACTGACCCAAAGTGCTTGAGAAGCAACCTGACGCGGGTCGGGCCTAGCCCCGGAATCTCGGCTAGAACAGAGTGGATGTCGTTCTTGCGCTTCTGCCGCTGGTAGCTGATCGCGAAACGGTGAGCTTCATCACGCACTCGCTGCACGAGGAAGAGCGCGTCACTGTTGCGGGGCAGGATCACCGGGTAGTCAGAGTCAGGCAACCAGAGCTCCTCAAGGCGTTTGGCAATGCCACACAGCCGGATGCCCGTCACCCCGGCCTCGTCAAGTGCACGTTGCGCGGCCGCGACCTGCGGCTGACCGCCATCGACGATGAGCAGTTGCGGAGCGTACGAGAACTTGCGCTTCGTGGGCGCTTCGCCTTGTACGCCGTCCGGCTCGCTCAAATAGGCGATGCGACGGCTCAACACCTGATGCAGCGACTGGGTGTCATCCGCTGACTCGGAGATGCTGAATCGACGGTACTGGTCTTTGCGGGGCAGACCGTCCTCGAAGACGACCATCGATGCCACGATGTTCGTTCCGCTCAGGTGCGAGACATCAAAGCACTCAATGCGCAGCGGCGCCTCATCCATACTCAGCGCCTCCTGAAGGTCGGCAAGCGCCTGCGACCGCGCCACGAAATCCGCGCTGCGCCTGGACTTGTAGAGCACCAGGGCATTCTGCGCGTTCTTGGTGACCGTCAGGGCTAGTGCGGCCTTGTCGCCACGACGTGCGACCTTGAGTTCGACCCGCCCGCCCACATCCTGCGCCCTCAGCTCGCCGAGCCACACCTCGAGTGCAGGAGCATCATCGGGCAATGCAGGCACGAAGATGTCGTTCGGCGGCACCGCATCCTCGTAGGCGTTCTGGAGCACCGACTCGACCAGCTCGGGCAGGTCGAGGTCCAGCTCCTTGTCAACGACCCATCCCCGCACCCCACGAATGCGCCCTCCGCGCACAATGAACTGCTGCACGGCTGCCGCGAGCTCGTCGTGGGCGATCCCAAACATGTCGAGGTCAAGGCCCTCATCCAGAACGACCGCATTCTTCGCCAGAGCGGTTTCCATTGCTGCAACCTGGTCGCGGTAACGTGCGGCCAGTTCATAGTCCTGCGCTTCGGAGGCTTCGCCCATGCGGCGGGTGATTGTGGTCACATATCGGGAATCGTTGCCGCCCATGAAGCTTGCGAAGTCGACAGCAATGGATTTGTGCTCTTCCAGACTGACTCGCCCCACACACGGGGCAGCGCACTTGCCAATGTCGCCGAGCAGGCACGGGCGTCCGGTCTGCTGCGCACGCTTGTAGGTCGTATCCGAGCAACTGCGCATCGGAAATGCCTTGAGCATGATGTCGACGGTTTCTCTGATCGCCCACGCTCGAGAGTACGGGCCGAAGTAGCGCGCGTTCGCAATGCCTCGGTTTCGAGTCACGATCACCCGAGGTACCGAGTCCCCGAGAGTGATTGCCAGGTAGGGGTAACTCTTGTCGTCCTTGTACTGCACGTTGAAGGGCGGGTGAAACTCCTTAATCCACGTGTATTCGAGCTGAAGGGCCTCAAAATCGTTCGCGACGACCGTCCATTCGACGGATGCCGCGGTCTGAACCATTCGCCTGGTGCGGTCGTGGAGAGTCGCCAGCGGAGCGAAGTAGTTACTCAGTCGGGAACGGAGATTTTTCGCCTTGCCGACGTAGAGCACGCGGGAAGCGGCATCCCGAAACCGATACACCCCGGGCTGAGTCGGAATCTCGCCCGCCTTGGGCCGCCAACTGACGGTCTGCGCCATGAGAAGATGCGCCCGTCTAGGCGCGAGAGCCTTCAAGCATCTCTTTGAGGAAGATGCCGGTGTGACTGCCCTCGATTGCGGCAAGTTGCTCGGGGGTTCCTATTGACAGCACTTCTCCCCCGCCCGCACCTCCTTCAGGGCCGAGGTCGATGAGCCAATCAGCGGACTTGATCACGTCGAGGT
>JANOED010000140.1:0-10619 GCA_031413035.1 Leifsonia sp.
TCCAGTCTTCGCGCGGCAGGCAGTCCGCGTCGGTGCGCGCGAGATACTCGGCGCCGGCCGCGATAGCGGCGCGCATGCCCGTGTCTGCGGCAGCCCCAGTCCCCTTCTGCGGTTCACCGATCACTCGCCAACGGGTGGTCACGGAACGGGATGCCGCGAACGCCGTGATCACCTCGGCCGAGGCATCCGTCGACGCGTTGTCGACGAAGATCACGTCGAATTCGCTGTCGCGCTGTGCGGCGAGCGCCTCGAGCGTCGGCGTGATTCCCGCAGCTTCGTTGAAGACGGGCACGACGACGAAAAGCCTCACAACCGCACCACCATCAACCCCAGCGAGATTCCGCCGGCGAGCCCGATGAGCAGCACGAGACTGCCTGGCCCCACCATGCCGGACTCGCGGGCAAGCGACAGTTGCAGCGGCAGTGTCACCGAGGCGAGGTTACCGTGGTCGGCGATCGTGATCACAGACTTTCCCTCGGCAACGCCTAGCCGCTCGAAGATTGGCGCGAGATAGGGCAGCGCCACTTGGTGGATCGCGACCAGATCGAAGTCGTCCCAGGTGAGCGCGTTGCGCGCGAGCAGGTCGAGCACGGGCTGCGGGCCCAGGTCGAGAAAGGCCTGCTGCAGCCCCTGCCCGTCCATATCGAAGTAGGTGTGGTCGAGGCTGCGCGGATTCATGGTGCCACCCGTGGGCAGGGTGCCGATCTCCCAGTGCCGGGAGACGGCCACAAACATCGAGTCGAGGATGCCCGTGGCAGGGTCATCTGTCGCCTCAAGAATGACCGCCGCTCCCCCATCGCTCATCGTGTATCCGGGAAAGCTGCGGATGAACTGCTGATGATCACGCAACTCCCAGCGCACCCCGTGGGAGGGCTGCTCCCCACTGGCGACCAACACTCGCCGATACTGGCCACTCGCGATCAGTGCCTCGGCTACCTGCATGGCGTTCATGACCGAGTTGCAGGCGTTCGAGATATCCATTACCGGACACTCCAGGCCCAGCTTCGCTGCGACGATGTGGCTCGTCGCCGGTTCGATGAGGTCTTGGCTGGCGCTGGCAAAGATGAGCAGGTCGACCGGACCTGGCGACTCGGTCAGCGCGCGTTCTGCCGCCGCAACTGCGAGGTCGGAGGCCTGCCAACCGTCCGGCCGCAGGTGCACGCGTTCGACGCCGGTCATCCGGCCGATCAGTCCGGTCGCCAGCTTCAGGCCGGGATTGCGCACCCGAAGATCGTGCTCGGTCTGTGCCGTCGCTCGAGACTTGCTCGGCAGATAGACCCCGAGGCCCGAGATGCGGGCAGACGCAGCATGCACGGATGCGAGCCTACTGCCGCGGCATACATCGCTGAGGCTTTGCTACACCCCGAGCACAAGCAGCACGTGGTACACGAGGTAGACCGGCCAGACTGCCGCCTGCAACAGCCCGAGCACAACCGCCCAGAAGCTCCCGTCAGAGACGGAGATGAAGTAGATCGCGGCCCCGATGTAGGCCAGCAGGAAAAAGAAACTCCACGGCGCAGCGCGCTCGACGCGGTCATAGCTTGCCATTCGATCCTCCTCGACAATTCGATTGCTCCCAGCCTAGGCAGCGGGCGGCTCAATGTCAGGGACGAAAGTCCCCCTAGGCGCCGAGCAACTCCTCCAACTCAAGCCAGCGCAACTCGACCGTGTCTAGTTGAACCTGGAGTCCAGACAGCTCTGTCGCTAGTCGGCCGAGCCCGGCGAAGTCCCCCTGGTCGTGCAGCGCCATCGCCTCGTGCACGCCAGCGATCTGCCCGTTCAGCTTCTCGATCTTGCGGGATGCCGCCGCGTGCTCCTTCTGAGCGGTGCGAAGTTCTGCCCCGCCGAGCGTGGGCTTACCGGGGGTCGAGCTTGTCGAGCCCTCCCCCGGTTTCGATACGCCCTTCGGGCTGCTCAACCCGCCAGACGCCCGCAACTCGAGGTACTGGTCCACCCCGCGCGGCAAGTGCCGCAAGCCGCCATCCATCACGGCGTACTGCTGGTCGGTGACCCGCTCGACGAGGTACCGATCGTGGCTTACGACAAGCAATGTGCCCGGGAACGAGTCGAGCAAATCCTCGATCGCCGCGAGCATGTCGGTGTCGAGGTCGTTGGTCGGCTCGTCGAGAATGAGCACGTTCGGCTCACTCAACAGAATCAACAGCAGTTGCAACCTGCGCTTCTGCCCACCCGAGAGATCCTTCACGGGCGTCGAGAGTTGGGCGCTGGAGAAACCGACTCGCTCGAGCAACTGGCCGGGAGTCATCTCCTTGCCGCCAGTCACATAGGTGCTCTTCTGGCGACCGATCACCTCGCTAACCCGGTCGTTCCAGATGTCCTCGAGCTCAAACAGCTGCTGGGTGAGGGTCGCGACCTTGATGGTCTTGCCGCGCTTCACACGACCGGTTGTCGGTTGCAGAGAGCCCGCGACCAGCGAGAGCAGAGTCGATTTCCCCGCACCGTTCACCCCGAGGATGCCCGTGCGCTCGCCCGGGGCGATGCGCCACGTGACATCCTTCAGAACGACCTTGTCGCCATACGCAACCCCGACGTTCTCAAGGTCGACCACATCCTTGCCGAGCCGCTGCATCGCCATCTGCGAGAGCGCGACGCTGTCACGCACCGGTGGCTCGTTGGCGATCAGCTCGTTGGCGGCGTCGATGCGAAACTTGGGCTTGGCGGTGCGCGCGGGCGCCCCGCGACGCAGCCACGCCAGTTCTTTTTTCATGAGGTTCTGGCGCTTGGACTCCATCGTCGCAGCCATCTTGTCGCGCTCGACCCGCTGCAGGATGTACGCCGCGTAGCCGCCCTCGAACGGCTCGATGATGCGGTCGTGCACCTCCCACGTAGCCGTGCAGATCTCGTCGAGGAACCACCGATCGTGGGTGACGACCACGAGTCCGCCGGCGTTCGTCGACCAGCGGCGCTTGAGGTGTGCCGCCAGCCAGGCGATGCCTTCAACGTCGAGGTGGTTGGTGGGTTCGTCGAGGAAGATCACGTCGTGATCGCCAATCAGCACGGCCGCGAGCGCGACCCGCCGGCGCTGCCCACCGGAGAGGTCGTCCACCATGGCTTCCCATGGGATGTCGGCGATGAGCCCCGAGATAACGTCGCGCACCTGCGGGTCGCCCGCCCACACGTGCTCGTCGATGTCGCCGATGACGGTCTCGTGAACGGTCTTTCCTGACGCCAGATCATCGGCCTGGTCGAGCATCGCCAGCGTGACTCCGCCACGACGCGTCACCCGACCGGCGTCTGGTTCTAGGCGCCCAGCGAGCATCCGCAGAAGGGTCGACTTGCCGTCACCGTTTCGGCCGACAATGCCGATGCGGTCTCCCTCGTCGAGTCCGATCGTCACTTTGTCGAAGATCACGCGAGTCGGGTATTCGAGGTGCAGCGCTTCAGCGCCGAGGAGATGTGCCACTGGTCGAGTGTAGGCGTACGCTCGATGAGTGCCCGACCTGCCGTACAGCTATGACATCGAGATTGTGTCACTGTTGGCATCTAACGTGCATCGCTACGAAGGGCGGCCGAGCGACGGCCCGAGAGACGCAGCGGGGCGCGAAGCTCATGACTCGATCGATGTGAGAGCAGGCCTCGGCGTCGTCGGTGACAGATACTTCGGACAGGCGGCGCACGTGACGGCGTCCGTTACTATCCAGTCGATAGAGGCGCTCGAGCATGTGCAGCGGGTGCTCGATCTCGACTACAAGCTCACTCCTACGGGCACTCGACGCAACATCATGGTGCGCGGGATGCCCGTCGATGAGCTGCGCGACGAAACCTTCTCCCTCGACTCCGGCCGGGGCGAGGTGCTGTTTCATGCGCATCGCCCGGCGAACCCGTGCGCCTGGATGGACGTCGTGCTCGCCCCCGGCGCTCACCGCGCGCTGCGGGGGCGAGGCGGAATGCGCTGCTCCCCAGAGTCGAGCGGAACCCTACTCGTGGGCCTCGCCGTGCTACGAGTAGCGCGCCGGCTCCACGCACCCGCCCTCTTCTAGGCGCTCCCGCGCCCTTCCCGCCCCGCCCGCCCGCCGAGAGTGCAGTTGCGGGGGTTGATCAGCGCATCCCGACCCCACAACCGCACTTTCGGCGGAGGAACTCTAGAGGCGCAGGCCTCGCTGCTCGAGTGCGATGCGCACGCGCTCGGTGAGCAATCTAGGGTCGCGGAGGTGCCGAGCGCGCACTCGGATCACCCGCCAGCCCGCCGCCTCAAACCGCTCCCGTCGATCGATGTCATCGTCGAAGGTGCGTCGATCAGTGCGATGCACCTCGCCTTCGTACTCGATCGCAATCTTCTCGGGCACGTATGCGAGATCCGGGGTACCGACGAAATACCCGTCATGGTCGATGACCGTGTGGCCGACCGCCGGCTCCGGCAAACCCGCACGAACGACGATCAGCCTTGTCCGCGTCTCGCCGGGCGAATCCGTACCAGGACGGATGTCCACAAGCGCAGATCGCGCTCTGACAATTCCCCTGCGGCGGGGTGATCTCCGAGCCGCCGCCCGCAAGGCTTCCAAGCTTGTTAGTGGTTGTTTCCGCCTTACGAGATGATCACCCGCGACCACGAGTTCATCGATCCCAAGTCGAGCTGCCAGCTGAAGCCAAGCATCCACCGGGCTCACGACGATAAGTCCGTGGACGACTCTCGTCTGTCCCAGAGCCACGCGATGGCCGATCACGCCCTTCATCCGCGGTTGCACTGCACCGCTGGTCGCCACGTCGACGGCGTCTAGACACTCGAGGCTGGCAGGTAGCGGCATCCGGTAAAGGCGTGCTGCTGTCACGTGACTGAAAGCGAAATCTCTTGGCCCGATCGGCACGTAGGCCGCGCACTTCGCAAGCAGCTCGGCGAATCGCCGCTCATACTCGTCCGCCTGCCATAGCTCAACAACCCGTGACCGTGACCCTCGAAACGGACTCGTGAGATCGCTCGCGCGCAGTCGGTCGCGACTCACCCCAAGGCCCAACGCGTCACCTACGGCGAAGGCTGGCGGCAACTCTGGGGGAAGGGGGCGCGGCCTCGGCACGATCCGAGTATCGCTGCTTCGCGCAGACCGCGTGCCGCGTCATCCACATGGATTGAGAGTGCACTTGTGGGGTTTTCGGGCAAGAGTCTCGCCCTACAGGTGCACTCTCGACCAGGCGAGGTACACCGCGAGAGGTGCGCCGGCCTAGGCGACTGTCACGGTGATCCCGTGGTACCCCTCGGCGCCGTTCGGGATGACGCTGACTCGGGCTCCGGACTGCTCGAGCCCCGCGGCATCCGTCGCCCGGGCCTCGATCACGTGGCTGCCAGACGTGGCGGGCCACTCGTACACCCACTGCACCCAGGTGTCAGCCGAGATCGGCTCGGCAAGCGTGGCAGCAACCCACGGGCCGCCATCAACACGCACCTCAACCCCGGTGATCCCGGTGTGCTGTGCCCACGCGACTCCAGCGACGGGCACAGTGCCCGCCTGCACCTGAGCGCCGCTGCGCGGAACGTCGATACGCGACGAGGTCTTGATCGGCCCGCGCTCACTCCACCCTCGCGTTGTCCAATAGGCGAAGTCGTCCGCGAAGCGAGTCACCTTCAGCTCGGTCACCCACTTGGTCGCCGAGACGTATCCATAGAGGCCGGGTACGACCATGCGCACCGGAAAGCCGTGCTCGAGCGGCAGCGGCTCGCCGTTCATCCCCACGGCCAAGAGGCAGTCTCGATCTTCGTCGAGCAACACATCGAGTGGCGTGCTGGCCGTCCAGCCATCGATGCTTTGTGAGAGCACCATGTCGGCGCCGGCCCGCGGTCCAGCCTTCTCCAGCAGAGTTCGAATGGGATGCCCCAACCAGACCGCATTGCCGACAAGGGTGCCACCGACCTCGTTGGAGACACACATCAGGGTGACCGCGGTCTCGGTCATCGGCAGCCCAAGTAATTCCTCGTACCCGATCTCGATCTCGCGCTCAACAAGTCCGGTGATCTTGAGGCGCCAGTTGAGCGGATCGATTACCGGAACTTGGAGCGCGGTGTCGATGCGGTAGAACTCTTCGTTCGGGGTGACGATGGAGGCGAGCCCCTCGATGCCCAACTCGGCGCCCGCGGGGATGGGGGGCGCCGATACGGTCGGGGCCGGTAGCCCGATGGCTTCGCGCACCACGTTGGCCGCAGTCGTTGTTGCGCTCATCGCGCGGCCAGCAATGGTGACGATCACGGCGCCCACTGCTGTGCCGGCGACGGCCTGAATGAACCCGCGCCGACTGGTTGAAGCGAATACGCCGTCGGTCTTGAGTGTCTCGTCGTTTAGTGCGCGAACCCAGCGCTGAAGGCGATCGGTTGTGACGCGCAAGATGATAGCGCCGGCAGCCACCCCGAGAGCGGTGGGCAGTAGCCAGTTCACGTTGGCGCCAGTACGTGTCACGGCGGCTCCCGCCGCGACCAGCCCAACCGCGACGAGCAGCACGACGCCCCAAGGCGCGCGACGGTACTCGAGAACTCCTGCCAGTAGCGCGAGGAGCGCAACCAGGATTCCCAGACTTACGAGAAGGGCGATCTTGTCGCCGGTGCCGAACAGGGCGATTGCAGTGTCTTTCACCCATGGCGGCACGATGTCGATGACCCAAGCACCCACCGCGAAGAGGGGGCTACTCGCCGCATCAATGAATTGCGCAATGAGGTCAGCGAGGCTGACGGTGGCGACCGCAGCAAGGAGGCCCGCAAGGGCAGCGAGCACGGTCTCGCGACGTCGAGTCATAGCCCGATGATAACCGCAGCGGCTGGGATCATTCCGTGACGTCGAGCCAGTCGGGGCGCTCCGGCAGATCCGGAAAAACTCGGTGCACGATCGTCGAATTGGGACGCAAAACTACCCACACGGTGAGCACGAGGAGCCGGGCATCCGTCAGCAGGGACCGGTGCTCCAGATACCACATCTCAAGAGCGCCCTTGTATGGGGCGATCTTGTCTTCGTAGAAAATCCTTGGGTCCACGCCGGGCGTCGACAGTAGCCGTTCCTCGTCGCGGAACACGATCGACCCGATCCCCGTAATGCCGGGCGGCACCGAGTAGATAGTCTCGCGAACCTGATCCGGGTAGACGTCGTAGTCGACCTTCATCTGCGGTCGGGGCCCGACGAAACTCATCTCACCGGTCACGACGTTGATGAGCTGGGGTAACTCGTTGATTTTGGTGGCGCGCAGGAAACGGCCGACCGGCGTGACCCGCGGGTCTCCGCGCACGGTTAACGAGCCGGTGCCGATGTTGGGGCTGTTCTTGAGCATCGTCGCAAACTTCCAGATACCGAAGGTGCTGTCGCGATAGCCGATGCGGCTTTGCTTGTAGAACACCTCGTGCTCGCCCGTCGCCAGTAGTGCGATCATGATCGCAAGTAGAATTGGGCTCAGAATGAGCAACGCTATGAGCGCGACGACGAAGTCGCATACCCGCTTGATAGCCCGGTACATCACATCTTCTGGTCGAGGCTTCGACCAGTCTCCACATGCTGGAATGTTGGCACAAGTCGTGTAAGCACCTCGACGATGGCCTCTTTCGGCAGGTCCTCCCGGGAGAACAGTGCTCGCAGATCGATGGCCAGTTGACGGATGCCCGCGACATCCTGACTCGCCACGCCCTTCACGACCCCGAGTGCGGCGAAGCGATCCCAGTCCACTGTCTCAGTGTCCGTATAGAACTCCTCGAAGGATTTCTCGCCCGACGTGTCCGACTCGAAGTAGTACACCGGCCAGCGCGGGTCGTCGGGTGCGAGGGACGCCGCGAGCGCACGCGCCTCGTTTTCGCTCGAGCAACGCACCGGCTCGTACCCGAACTGAGCGAGCAACGCGTCGGCGATGGCGGAGAACGTGAGCATCTGCGGTTCGTCGAGGCGGGGGAAAAAGATGTCGCCGGGCTCGCCTGTGATGCAGGCAAGCAGGCACAGCTGGCCGCTCTCCTCCGGTGAGACAAAATACCGCAGCACGTCGCTTGGCGCCGACAGGGGCTGGTGCTTGGCGAGCCTTTCGAGAAAACCGTCAGGAAGCGACCCGTTCGAGAAGGCGACGTTCGCGAAGCGAGCAGTGACGGCAGGCAGCGTCGCGGCATAGGCGAGCACCGCCTCTTCCATGAGCTTCTTGGATGCGCCCATCACGTTGGCGGGGTTGGCCGCCTTATCGGTTGAGACGCAGAAGAAGTGCTCGGGCGGGGCATCGAGGAGCAGGTCGAGCAGGTGGGCGGTGGACAGCACATTGTTCTCGAGCATCGCTTCGATCGAGTAGCGGTCCTTCTCGCTGCGCACGTGCTTGTGAGCGGCGAAGTGGGCGACCACGTCGAACGGGCCGGAGGCCGCGAGCATCCGTTCGAACACGGCATCGCCGAAGCTGATCGGGTATGTCAGATACACACCGGGCATATATTGGCCATTGGTCGACCGCAGATCGCGGGTGAGTTCGGTCAGGCCGTTCTCGTTGAGGTCGACAACAACGAGCCGCGCGGGTCTGAACGGCAGCAATGCCCGAATGAAGGATGCCCCGATCGTGCCGGCCCCGCCGATGACAAGCACTGACTTACCTTCGATCCCTTCGCGCAGCTGCGTCTCGTGGGCGGCAAGGTCCGCGGCGAAAAGGCTCGCCGAGCGCCCCGTCACCGCCGTGGCGATGAAGTCTTCGACGCTGAATGTAACGCTCACGCGGTAGCCTCCACTGCCGCGCGCACTGTCGCGATGACCTCGTCGATTTGGCTGTCGCTCAGGCCGTTGTACAACGGCAGGGTGATCTCGTTGGCGTAGAGCTCGTAGGTCTTCGGGTAGTCGGCCATGCGGTAACCGCGATCCTTGAACAGGGTGAGCATCGCCATCGGAATGTAGTGCACGTTGACTCCGATGCCCCGGGCCGACAGGTAGTCGATGATCGCGTCGCGTCTGGCCTCGTCCGCGCCGGCGATGCGCAGCAGGTAGAGGTGGCAGCTCGACTCGCGGTCGGCATCCTTGTAGTAGGCCGGAATTGCCCACGAGTCCTGCGCGAACGCCGACCGATACCGCTCGAACATTCGCTTGCGGTCGGGCAGCAGCTCGTTGGGGTACTTGCGCATCTGGGCAAGGCCGATAGCCGCGCAGATGTCGGGCATGTTGACCTTGAGGCCCTGGTCGACGATGTCGTATCGCCAGCTGCCGGTCTGGTTCTTCTCGAAGGCGCTTTTGTTTTGTCCGTTCAGCGAGAACGCGCGCAGAAAGGTGTACTCCGCGTCATTGTCGAACGGCGCGGGTAAGTTGAGGCAGATGGCGCCACCCTCGCCCGTGGTGACGTTCTTCACTGAGTGCAGGGAAAAGACCGTAGCATCCGCCCACTGGCCGTTCGGCTTGCCGCGGTAGCGCGACCCGATCGAATGCGCCGCATCGGAGACGACGAGGATGCGCCCGAGCTTCTGCTGCCGCGGGCTTGCCGGCGTGAACATGGCTCGCACGTCCGAGGCATTCAGCACTGCGCGAATAGCGTCGTAGTCGGCAGGCCAGCCGCCCACATCGACGGGAATGACTGCTTTCGTGCGCGAAGTTATTGCTCCGCGGATGTTGTCGGTCGCGATCGTGAAGTCGTCACCGACATCCACCATCACAACTGTTGCCCCGATGTTCATGGCGCAGAGGGCGGTCGCGCTATACGTATACGCGGGGATGATGACTTCGTCGCCAGGCCCGATGCCGAACCAGCGCAGCATGAGCATCGCGCCCGATGTCCACGAGTTGACGCAGAGTACAGGCGTGCCGGTGAGCTTGCTGATCTCCGCCTCGAGCAGCCGCACCTTCGGCCCGGTAGTCAACCAGCCCGTGTTGGTGAGGGTGTGGTTGACTTCGGCGATGACATCATCATCGATCAACGGGAGGGAGAATGGGATGGCCATGGTGCCTCTAATTTAGCCTTCAGTCAGTCACGACACGGGCACCGTGCACGGGGCCGGTTGCGCGCACGGCAGTCAACCGCGCCGCGCTGAGCGCGACCTGCAACTCGAGCGCCGAATCGAGATCGGCAGCGAGGAAGGCGACGGTCGGTCCTGAACCAGAAACAATGCCCGCGAGCGCGCCGTTCTGCTCCCCGAGTTCGAGCACTTCGGCAAGGGACGGCTCAAGGTGCAGGGCAGGTGCCTGCAAGTCGTTGTACAGCCGCTCGGCCAGCATGTGCGGGTCGCCAGCGCGCAGCGCCTGCAGCACGCTCGGGTCGACCGTGGGGGCAACTGGCGCCGGGAAGATGTCCTGTGCATTGCGGTCGCGATGCCGGTCAAGCTCCTGATAGACCTCCGGGGTTGAGAGACCGAAGTCGGCGAGTGCGAGCACCCACTGAAACTGGCCCTTGGCCAGGGCCGGGCTCAATTGGTCACCACGGCCGGTTCCGATGGCCGTTCCGCCGGTGAAGGCAAACGGTACGTCGGCTCCGAGTTCCCCTGCGAGCTGGAGCATCTCCTCGCGCGGGAGGGCGGTGCCCCAGAGGGTGTCGCAGGCCAGCAGGGTGGCCGCGGCATCCGCCGAACCGCCTCCCATGCCGCCGGTGACCGGAACGTGCTTCTCGATCTCGAGGCGTGCTCCGCCCCGGAATCCGGTTCGGCGAGCGAGCAGGCGCGCGGCCTTGATCGCGATGTTGCGGGCATCAGTCGG
>JANOED010000141.1:0-8556 GCA_031413035.1 Leifsonia sp.
CATGGTGGGTGAACACGGGAGTCCGGTGAGCCGGGCTGAGAGGAAGCTTCTCCAAGCTTCGACCGTCGAACCTGATCTGGATCATGCCAGCGCAGGGAGGCCTCTTATCGATCCCGTGCCATTCATTGGAAAGGCACGCAAGAATGAACACTCTCGCAGCGAACCCACCCGGTCGCTTCACCTGGCGAGTCATCGACATCGTCGTTGCCAGCGTCATCGGGGTTGCCAGCGGGCTTCTTTTCGTCGTGTGGAACATCGCGTCGAATCCCGTCACCGGCCCGCTCGCCGCGCTCCTTCCGGGGCTTCAGGCGCTCGGGGGCGGTTTCTGGCTCTTCGCGGGAGTGCTGACGGCGCTCGTGATTCGAAAGCCCGGCGCGGCACTCTTCGGTGAACTGCTTGCCGCGACCGTTTCGGCGCTCATCGGCAACCAGTGGGGTGCGCTCACACTCCTGAGTGGCGCCGTTCAGGGTCTCGGAGCAGAACTCGTTTTCGCCGCGTTCCTCTACGCCAACTGGCGTGCCGGGGTCGCGATCTTGGCGGGAGCCGGCGCGGGCCTCGCGATGGCGATCACCGACTTGATCGTCTGGTACCCCGGTTCGGACACCCTCTTTGTCACCGTCTATACGATCTCCGCCGTCGTGGGCGGCGCCCTGATCGCGGGGCTGCTCTCGTGGCTTGCGGTGCGGGGATTGGCGAGAACAGGAGCGCTCAATCGCTTCGCCGCGGGGCGAGAGATCGCGGTTCGAGTCTGAACCTCCGGCCTGCTCGAGTCGACGCCTCCGGATGGGGGTGGCGCCACTCGGCGCGTCGTGACTGGGCACTTCGCGGTCTCGAGCTGGCGATTGCACCGGGTGAACGTGTATTGCTGCTGGGGGAGTCCGGTGCAGGCAAGTCGACCCTGCTCCGAGCCCTCGCCGGTGTTCTCGCTACGGTCGGTGTCGACGCGGAGGGTGACGCCGAGGGCTCGCTACTCGTCGATAGCGAGACCCCCCGACCCGGCCGCGCAGGCCTGTTATTGCAGGATCCCGACTCTCAGGTGATCCTCGCGCGGGTCGGCGATGACGTGGCATTCGGCTGTGAGAATCTCGGAGTCCCTCGCGACGAGACGTGGCGACGAGTCGCCGAGTCGCTCGAGGCAGTCGGTCTCACTCTTCCGCTCGGCCACCCCACCTCCGACCTCTCCGGCGGGCAGAAGCAGCGCCTCGCGCTCGCGGGGGTTCTGGCCATGCAGCCAAGCCTGTTGCTGCTTGACGAGCCGACAGCGAACCTCGACCCCGAGGGTGTGGTTCAGGTTCGGGATGCCGTCGCCCGAGTCCTCGAGTCGACGGGGGCGACCCTTGTGGTTGTTGAGCACCGAGTCGCCGTCTGGCGGGAGCTGGTCGACCGGGTCGTCGTGATCGGGGCCGGGACGGGCATCCTTGCCGATGGCGACCCCGAGACGGTGCTGCACGAGCGTGGGCGAGAGCTTGCCGAACGCGGCGTGTGGGTGCCCGAGTTTCCTCCAGCTCGGCCGCAGCGGCGGGCTCGGCCGGCATCCGAGCTGCTGCTCGTATGCCGTGACTTGGTGGTCGGCCGATCCCAGCCGGTGCAGTCTGGGATCACGTGCGAGGTTTCGAGCGGCACCACCCTCGCTATCACCGGCCCGAACGGCAGCGGCAAGTCGACCCTCGGCCTTACCCTCGCGGGCCTGTTGCCGCCGCTGGGCGGTGAGCTTCGCGCGACGGATGCCCTCCGCCGAGGCATCCCGCATTCGCCGATCCGTTGGCGCTCTCGCGACCTCCTGACCAGAATTGGCACGGTCTTCCAGGAGCCCGAGCACCAGTTTCTCGCGGCAACGGTAAGGGCTGAGCTTGCCATCGCCCCCCGAGCGCTCGCCCTGAGCGCCCCGACCATCGACGCTCGCGTCGTTGAGCTTCTTGAGCGGTTGCGGCTTGCCCACCTCGCAGCGGCCAACCCCTTCACGCTGTCTGGCGGTGAGAAGCGGCGCCTGAGCGTAGCGACGGTGCTCGCAACTCGCCCCCAACTGCTCGTACTCGACGAACCGACCTTCGGCCAAGACTCGCGCACGTGGGCGGAACTGGTTGCCCTGTTCGCCGAGCTTGTCGACGAGGGAACGGGCATCATCACGATGACCCACGACCTCGAGCTTGTTGACGCCCTCGCCGACACCAGGTTGGTGCTGTCGTGAGTGCGGCGGTCAATCCGGTAGCGAAACTCGGTGCGGCCCTCCTGCTTAGTCTCTGCCTCGTGCTGACCATTGATTGGGTGTCAGCAGCCGTGGCGTTGGCGCTCGGGGTCATCGTGTTTCTGGCATTGCGCGTGAAGGTTCCCGAGTTCTGGCGGCGCACGCTAGCGGTGTGGATCGCCGCGCCACTGGTTGCGCTCACGATCGCCCTCTACGGGCAATCAAGTGGCCAGGTCTATGTCGAGTTTCTCTTCGCTCGGGTGAGCGACGGCTCGATCGAGCTTGCGATCGCAACGTTTCTGCGGGTGCTCGCGATCGGCCTTCCCGCGGTTGTGTTGTTTGCCACAGTCGACCCCACAGAACTCGCAGACGGGCTCGCCCAGCGAGTGCGACTCCCCGCACGGTTCGTGATGGGGGCTCTCGCCGGGTTACGGCTTGTGAGCCTCTTCTTCGACGACTGGCGTGCTCTCGGCCTCGCACGCCGAGCACGCGGGGTGGCGGATCGCGGCAGGCTGCGTCGCCTGGGTGGGCAGGCGTTCGCCCTGCTCGTTCTGGCGATCCGGCGCGGCGGCGCGCTCGCGACGGCTATGGAGGCGCGCGGGTTCGGTGCACCCGTTCCTAGGGTGTGGGCGCGCGAGTCGCCGTGGGGCTGGCGGGAGTGGGCGGTGCTCGCCGCCGGACTTGCCATCGGAGGTGCTGCAATAGCGGCATCCGTCATCGCAGGAACATGGAACTTCATTGGTGATTGACACGCAGCTGGCTGACAGGCGGCGAATCCTCATCGACGGGCGGTCGGGTTCGGGCAAGACCGAGCTGGCGCAGGCCATCGCTCGCCACTGGCTCGAGGCGCAGCTCGTTCGCCTCGACGATCTCTACCCGGGGTGGGACGGCCTCGATGCGGGCAGCGCCGCGGTACCCGAAATTCTCAGGACCGGGCGTTGGCAATCGTGGGACTGGTCGACCAGTCGACCGGGCCAGTGGCATCAGCTTGACCTGTCGCGCCCGATCATCGTCGAGGGGGTTGGAGCGATCAGCAGAGCAAGCCGCCCGTTAGCCGACGTTGCGTTGTGGGTCGAACTGGATGACGAGACCCGCAAAGCGCGAGCTCTGGCCCGAGACGGTGAGACCTACGCGCCGCACTGGGATCGCTGGGCGGCGCACGAGGTGGCGTTCATTGCGCGAGAAAACCCGCGCGCGCTAGCGACGGTCACGATCGCCCCCGACCCCACCTGAAACGAACGGTCATCTGCAGCTGACCCGCGCCCGTGGATGACATAGTAACTTCATGGCCTCACCCTTCATCTCCGTGTCCGATCTCGCCGATGAGCTCGCCGGCCCCACACCGCCAGCGGTGCTCGACGCGAGTCTGGTGCTGCACGCCGCCACCTTCGACGGCGACTACCGTCGCGACTCGGGTGGGCCCCGCTGGCTCGAGGCACACATTCCCGGGTCGCAGCACGTGGACGTGGCCACGCAATTCAGCGACGTGGATGCCCCGCTGCACTACACGCATCCTGAACCTCAGGCGATCGCCGATGAGCTCGCAAGGTTGGGCATCCCCTCGGGCCAGCACGTTGTCGTCTACGACTCGACTGGCACCCTATGGGCAGCGCGTCTCTGGTACCTCCTGACTTGGATCGGGGTTACCGCGCGAGTGCTCGACGGTGGATTCGCCGCGTGGAAAGCCGCCGGACAGCCCGTCGAGTCGGGCGAGACGCCGCGCCCCGTCGCCGTTCCGAGCTGGCCAGCGGAGGCCGCCCGGCGTGCGTGGGTGAGCAAGCAGGAGCTTGCCGAACGGGCCGCCGACGACGAACGTCCCCTTGTCTGTGGACTGCCGGCAGGCTCATTCACCGGCGCAGACCCCACCCGGTACACCCGTCGGGGGCACATTCCGGGCAGTGTCAACGTCTCGTCCCGCGACCTGTTCACCGCCGACGGGCACGTCAAGAGTCGGGTCGAGTTGATCCTTGCCTACGACGCAGCCGGTGTGGATGTCGCAGAAGGCAGCACCCCAGAAGTGCTCCTGTACTGCGGGGGCGGCATCTCTGCCGCCGCCAACGCGCTCACCCTGGCCGCGATCGGCACCACGGCAGTGCGCATCTACGACGGATCACTCGAGGAGTGGTCGGCCGACCCAGCGTTGCCGATGGCAACCGGCGCCTGAGGTCAGCGCCCACCTAGTTCGAGGGCGGATGTCTAGTCCGACCGTGTCCAGGTCTGCACGATCTGGTCGCCACGCGGCTGAATCGTCAGGGTTGTGTCGCTGCAAGTGAGTAGGAGTCCCACGGAGTCATCGATCGAGGTCGGGGGAATGGTGAACGGGACCTCTTCGACGATGGCTCCGTTCAGGGTGACGACGGTGTCGACCGTTACGCCCGTTCCATCCCACTTGCGCGGTATCGCAATATCGCCGTTGAGGTACGCGGCGCCGGTTGCTTCTCCCGAATGAGTCTCGACGAGCGTGAGTATTTGGTCGGCTGCCGGCGCCGTCGTCACCGTGATGGTGTAGTCGGGCTTCAGGATCACCTCGCTCTTGAGGCCCCACTCAAGGGTCTGGGTACCTTCAGCGACGACGCTGGTAGCGGTGATACCGTCGCTTGCCAGAAGCTCCTGAACTTGCAACGCAGAGTCGGGGAGGTCGGCGTCCCAGGTGTGCCCGAGCGCGCAGGCCGCAACGCCGGTAAGAACCTCTTCCGGATCCTCGAGCCCCAGCACCGAGCATCCGGCGAGAGTGGGCACGAGAGCGAGCGTCAGGGCCAGCGCGCCAACGCGTCGCGCGGAGCTGGCCCGCGATCCCCACAGCGAAGTCATGAGCAAATCCTACGTTCCCGTCTCGCGATCCGCTGACAGCGAGCTATACATCCCCAGACAACGGTATCGGATCGCAACGTGGGCGCGCTGTAGACGGGTTCTAGTCCCATCCCAGTTCGTGAAGCTGATCGTCGTCGATTCCATAGAAGTGTGCGATCTCGTGTACGAGTGTCACGTGAATCTGGTCCTTGAGTTCGTCGAGGTCGCTGCTGACCGAGAGAAGCGGCTCGCGATACAGAATGATCCGGTCGGGCAGCTCACCGAAACCGTACGTTCCACGCTCGGTGAGCGCGACACCGTCGTACAGGCCAAGTAGGTCGAGCGACCCGTCCTCGGGCCGATCCTCGGTCACGAACACAACATTCTCGAGACCATCAACCATGTCGTCCGGCAGGAGGTCGAGCTCGTCGACTACGAGAGTCTCGAAGGCCCGGGCATCCACATCGTCGGGGCTCACTCGATAACCTCGAGCAGGGTGCCCTGAAGGTAGCCGAGCCAGTCGTAGACCGTCAACATGTCTTCGTCCCCCAAGCCGGTGTCGCCGTCCTCGTCGATTTGCAGGCGCGCTGCGAGAGCGAGTCGAAGGTCGGTGAGGGTGCGTAGCCAAACCTGAACTCCGGCCTCGTCGAGCACTAGCTCGCGGGCATCGAGGTCGGTGATCACCCGACGAGCGTTCGCCAGTTTGCGGTCGACGAGTGAGCGCTCGGTCAGCCGACGATGATCGGATGCCGCGCTCTCATCGTTGCGGTAGGCGTCCGGTAACAGGCGCGCCAGTGCGGGGTCGAGGGGTGCGGTGGAGGAGCCGCCAATGCCTAGCTGGGCGTAGAGCAGATCGCCTGCGGCATCCGCGCCCCGCTCCTGAAGCAGGCCGAGCAACTGTTCAGCAAGATCGACAAGCACGAGGCGCTCGGTGCGGGTGAAACGGGCTGTGACGGCGCCGTCTCGTCTGGCGAAGCCGATCACGCGTCATCCCGGGTCAGGGTGGCCCACAGCCCGAAGTCGTGCATGGCCTCGACGTGACGCTCCATCTCTTCGCGGCCACCGGATGCCACGACCGCCCGACCCTCGGTGTGCACAAGCAACATCAGCCGTTCCGCCTCGGGGGTGGAGTACCCGAAGTAGCTGCGGAACACCCACGACACATAGGTCATGAGGTTCACTGGGTCGTTCCAGACGATCGTCACCCAGGGTGTGTCGGGCAGGGGCCGCTCAGCCTCATCTACGGCCGGAGCTTCACGGGTGTCGGTGAGTGTGCCCTGCGGCATCCGACCCTCCTCGGCTCTGACCAGAAGACACAAGAGAAAAACGGTCTGACCTGTCGTCAGACCGTTTTCACTTGGGGTGACCGACGGGGCTCGAACCCGCGACATCCGGCTCCACAAGCCAGCGCTCTACCAACTGAGCTACGACCACCATGGATGCTGCCCAAGAAGAGCAGCCTGAACAGTGTATTACAGGTTCAGCGACGGTGCGCGAACCCCTCAACGACCGAGGCAGCGATCAGCTGCACCTGAGCGGTGGTCGGGCCAGGCTCGGCAACAAAGACGGCGTGCCGGTAGTAGCGAAGTTCGCGAATCGACTCGAGGATGTCGGCGAGGGCGCGATGACCGCCGTCCTTGGTCGGGGCATTGAAGTAGACGCGGGGGATACCACCGCCGAGAGAGTTCCTTGATCGACGAGACATCGATCGATCGGTAGTGCAGGTGACTGTCAACCCGCGGCATGTACTTGGCCAGAAACGTGCGGTCGGTACCAATGGTGTTGCCCGCCAGTGGCGCCGTCTTCGGAGTGGGAACGAACCGCAGGATGTACTCGTTGACGGCGAACTCGGCGTCGGCTAACGACACTCCGTGGGGGATCTCGTCGAGCAGACCGCTTTCACTATGCATGTTCAACACGAACTCGGCCATGTTGTCCCACGCGGATTGGTCGGGCTTGATCACAACGCTGAAGCCCGGGTCGACGGGTTCAAGGTCGTAGTCGGTGATGACCACAGCAACCTCGACAAGTTCGTCGATCGTGACGTCTAGTCCGGTCATCTCGCAGTCGATCCAGACGAGCAGATCGGAAGGTGACGCCATGCCCTCAGTCTAACTGGGGCGGGGGATGGCCCAACGGCCCGATGCACCGCACGGCGGAGTCTGGTAGGACTGTCTCATGACTGCAAACGCTCCTGAACTCAACCGTGGTGACGAGTACGTCGTGTTCTACACCGGCGGACCGTACGACGGCCAGACCGATCGGCGCATCAGCACCGACGGCACTTGGGAGACCGAGATCACGGTTCTCGCTGCTGTCGATGGCAAGGAGACGCAACTCGTCTACGCGTCACCGGATGCGCACCGGCTGGGTGAGCAGGTTCAGGTCAGGTACACCTGGGATGAGCCCGACAGCGAACCTCTCGAGGCGCTCGACGAGCGTGGCGACATCTAGCGACAACCCTTCGTCGTCTTAGACTCCGGTGAATCTGCTCTTCTTCTCGTCGAGTTTCTGCGAGCCCTGCGCGGTAACGCGGAACGTGCTCGCCGAGGTTTCCGAGCTTGTGCCGGGCGCGGGGATTGCTGAGCTGGATGTGGCGAGCTTTGCCGACGAGGCCGAGCGGGCGGGCATCCGGTCAACACCGACGATAGTGATTGTGGACGACGGGGGCATAGAGGTGTTCAGGGCAGAGGGCGTGCCGACCGTAAATCAGGTGCTGGTGGCGCTGGCTAGGGCGGTCTAACGGGGCTCTGCGGTATCGTCTAATGGTCCGCCCCCGTAGCTCAGCGGATAGAGCAGAGGCTTTCTAATCCTTTTGTCGCAGGTTCAATTCCTGCCGGGGGCACCTTCGGGCGGGATCGGTTGATATCGCTGATGCCAGCTGTATCCGCGCCGGACGGAGGTGGCGACGGCATGACAATTCCGGCAACGGACTTCACACTTCGCTATCTCCGCAATGACCGCCTCGAAGCCCGAACCCCGAGTCACCATCTCGGAGACTCCGCGGACCTTTGTGCCTCTAACGTGGTCGAATTCGAGGACCCTGATGTCACGATTGCCGCAGTCCACGCATCCGCTCGACATCGCGCTAAAGAGGACTTCTCGAAGCCGAGCGATGCGGACCTTGTCATTGCGTCTCACATTCGCACGATGGCGCACCGCATTATCGCGGTAGTGCTGTTTCTGACAGTCACGACAGTAGGAGTGGAGTCGATCGCGAGTACGGTTCGATCGGTTGAAATCGTTGTCTTCCTTGGCCAGCTTGCACCGGTAGCAGGTCTTCATGTCACGGAGAGTAGGCGTCCCCACCGTCACTATTGACGGCGCCGGACGCGACGGGCATCGTGGACGGCATGACTTCTCCGAAGCCCCGGATACTCATTGGGTTTGCCGCCGCCGCAGTGATCGCCGCGACGCTCACCGCTTGTGCACCAACCACACCAACGGTCGCAACATTCTTGGTCGCCGGCGACCACAGCTACAAGATCGAACTCGCAACGCCGGAGCTCATCCAGCACGCCAAAGACCTGATGGCAGGCTCGGAGGAGGGGCGCATCCCGATCGGACTGATTGTGCGTGAC
>JANOED010000142.1:0-2433 GCA_031413035.1 Leifsonia sp.
GCGACCCTCGGCCTTGAACGCGGCGATCTGGTCGGCGCTGAGGTCGCGCTCGAAGTTGTCGTAGCCCTGCTTGGGGTCGCGGCCCTGAGCAACGTTGCGTGCCTCGATCTCCTCCCCGGTCGCAAACGACTCATACAGGTGACCGGATGCCAGCAGCTGATCGATCACCCCGCGGTAGATCTCGGTGCGCTGCGACTGCCGATACGGCGCTTGAGGGCCGCCGACATCGACGCCCTCATCCCAGTCGAGCTTCAGCCAGCGCAGTCCGTCGAGCAGCTGCAGGTAGCTCTCTTCGCTGTCGCGCTCAGCATCCGTGTCTTCCACGCGAAAGATAAATGTTCCACCGGTGTGGCGGGCGTACGCCCAGTTAAACAGAGCGGTGCGAATGAGGCCGACGTGCGGCGTTCCGGTCGGCGACGGGCAGAACCGAACACGCACGTCGGTGCCGGTCGCGGTGGAGAAGGGAGCAGTGGAGGGAGCAGACATCGGGTGCAAGTCTAGGCTGGCAAGGCGCGCTGGCTCAGCGCACCGGGTTGGAGAGAGTACCGATCCCCGAGACCGTCACCTCAACGATGTCGCCGGCAACGAGTGGTCCGACGCCAGCAGGCGTGCCGGTGATGATCACGTCGCCGGGCAGCAGCGTGAACGCCGCCGACGCATACGCGATGACGGATGCCACCGAGTGCACCATGTCGGTCAGCGGTGCGGATTGGCGCACCTCGCCGTTCACCCTTGTCTCAACCGTGTTGTCGGCGACGACAAACTCGGTCTCGATCACCGGACCGAGCGGACAGAAGGTGTCGAATCCCTTTGCCCGCGCCCACTGTCCGTCTGACTTCTGCAGGTCGCGGGCGGTCACGTCGTTGGCGACCGTGTAGCCGAAGACGACGGATGCGGCATCCGCTTCACTGACGTTCTTGGCGATGCGGCCGATCACGACTGCGAGTTCGCCCTCGAAGTCGACGCGCCCACTCTGGGGCGGGCGCACAATGTCGTCGCCCGGGCCGATGACCGAGGTGTTGGGCTTAAGGAAAAGCAGGGGTTCCTTAGGCACATCCCCGCCGAATTCGGCGACGTGGTCGACATAGTTCTTGCCGACCGCGACCACCTTCGAGCGCGGGATGACCGGGGCGAGGAGCCGCACGTCGGTCAGCGCAACGCGCTCATCGGTTGTGTCGAAGCCGGCGAACATCGGATCGCCGCGGAGCACCACGATTTCGTCGCCATCAACGATGCCGAACCGGGGGTCGCCACCAGAACTGAATCGCGCAATCTTCACGCGAACAGCCTAGCGAGGCCTACTTTCCGGCGAGATACTGAGCGGAGACCTGCGCAGGAGTGAGGGCTGTCGTGAAGACGACGGCATTGTCGAGAGTGGCGCGAATGTAGTAGTCGGTGTTGGTTGGGAACCCGGGCCAGTTGCGCAGACTGTCCCAGCCGACGCGCCAGTAGCCGTTGTAGTTCTGAGTGGTCGCGAGGGTGTTGCTGCCCTGAAGCACGCCGTCGACGTAGAGCGCCATGCCGCTGGGTGACCGCGTCGCTGCGACGTGGTGCCACGCTCCGTCGTTGTAGCCGCCGCTCAGGCTCGTGATGGTGGTCGTGGCCGGGTTGGCGCCGAAGACGACCTGACCTGACGCATTCAGATATACGTGGCGATCAAAGGTTGTCGAGCGGTTGGTGCGCTGGTTGCCGAAGCCGATCAGGCGACCGCCGGTGGCGCTCGTGGTCTGGAACCAGATCGAGATTGAGTAGGTCGAGGGCGCGGCCAGTTGAGTGTTGGCCGTGCGCACGAACCCGTTCGTGCCATTGAGCTGAACGGCGGTTCCGGTGTCACGCACGCAGGCACGCGGCTGCGCAAGGGTGACTGAACCGCGATACTGACCATTGCGACCGTTGCCCGAGCTGTCGAGCGCCGTGTTTCCGCTGGCCTCGTCGAATCCGAAGTAGACGAACGGAGAGGCCGCGAGAATGGCCTGGTTGCAGGTGTAGTACGGAATCGTTCCGAAAGAACTGGGCTCGTTGCTCGTCAGACCAGCGAAGGTGGCTCCGGCCTGAGGCCCGAGCGCGGACGCCGCAATCAGCGCAAAAGCGATGCCGCCGTATGCAGTGCTTAGGCGCGGCGACCAACCCGGAACATCCTGTTCGCGATGACGTGGTCGAAGATCTGCCCCGGCCAACCAAACCAGCAGAACCGATCCCCCGGCGAGCAGACCGAACGCCCACCACGCGGAGTCATGAACGAGGAGTGCGGGAATGCCGACCACCGGCACTCTGAGCACGAGTACCCCAATGACGTCTTCCGCCGCGACTCGGGATGAGTCATCGGCGGTGTTGGCGTCGCCGCGGAGGATGAGCTCGCTGCCGACAATTTCCGATATGCGATGCAACCGCAACCGGTTGTCGCGGTCGGGGTCGGGAACGAGCACGATCTGC
>JANOED010000143.1:0-2132 GCA_031413035.1 Leifsonia sp.
CGTGCGAGGCGAGCTCGAGTTGAAACGTCGAGTGCTCGATCTGCACGGGGAAGTGCTCGGCCACGCAGCGCTGCAACTCGTCGAGCATGCGCGGGGCGTGTCCGTCGTAGAAGCACTCGTCGTCGACCACCACATGCGCCGTGAGCACCGGCAGACCCGTCGAGATCTGGCTGACGTGCAGGTCGTGCACGCTCTGCACGTGGTCAAGCTCAAGAATGTGATCGCGCACCGAGTCGAGGTCAAGCCCCTTGGGGGTGGACTCGAGTAGCACATTCGTGGCATCCCTCAGCAGCAGAATTGCGCGCGGCAGAATCAGCGCACCGATCAGCAGTGCGGCGATCGCATCCGCCAGTTGGAACCCGGTGAGCGTGATCACGAGCGCGGCGACAATAACGGCAACCGAACCGACCGCATCGTTCAGCACCTCGAGAAACGCGGCCCTCATGTTCAGGTTGGCGCGTCGCCCCGATGCGAGCACGGCGAGGGATGCCACGTTGCCCAGCAGCCCAATAACACCGAAGATCACGAGCTGAGGGCCAACGATCTCGGGTGGCTCGAAGAAGCGTCGGGCAGCCTCGATGACGACGAAGATGCCGACGGCCAGCAGCAGCGCGGCCTGGGCGGTGGCTCCGAGAACCTCGGCGCGTCCGAACCCCCACGTGCGGCGAGCGGAGGGCGGGCGGTGGGCCAGAGTTGCTGCGGTGAGGGCGATCGCCAGGCCACCGGCATCCGTCAGCATGTGCGCGGCGTCGACCAGCAGCGCGAGGCTGCCGGTGATGATCGCTCCGATGACCTCAGCGATGAGCACCGCGACAGTGATGCCGAGCGCGATCGCGATGCGGCCGCGACCGGCGGCGGGTGCGTCGTGATCGTGGGCCATGGGTCTATTGTGGCGCGCTACCAGCCTTCGGCACCCAGCAGGCTCGTGGGGCGCGGGGTGTATCCCAGCCGCTCCCGCGCGGCTGTTAGGTCGAGCGTGCGCTCGAGTCCAAGTTGGCTGACCGCGTAGCGGGTGATGCGCGGGCGTCCGGCGCGGGTCAACGTGTGCAGTCTTTCGAGGGCGGCGGCGGCCGTGAATGCCGCACGGTACGGGATGCTCGTGATCGAGACATCCGCCCGCCCGCGCTTGGCGAGAAACTCGCGCAGCACAGCGGCCAGCAGCACGTCGGTGTCGTCGCCGACGTTGTAGATTCCGGCAGGCCCGGTCAGGCCGAGGATGACGGCATCGACCAGGTTTTCGATGCGGGTGAGGGTGTGCCTGACCTCCGCGCCCTCGGGCAGCACCAGTCGGCTACCTCGGATGCCGGCAAGGATGCGCGGCAGGAGCGTCGTGTCGCCCGGCCCGTAAACGGCGTGCGGGCGCAGGATCACCGCGTCGGTGCCCGCGAGCTCGGCCTCAGCGGCCGCCTTCGATTCGGAGTAGGTGCTAAGGAACTCGGTGGCTGGGCCCTCCGACTCGCTCACCCGGAGGTTTGGGGCGAACGCGTCGTAGACGCTAGACGACGACAGGTGCACGATGCGCGCGCCCGGGAAGCTCGCGATGACGTTCCGCGTGCCGAGTTGGTTGGTGCGCATTGCGTCCCCCCGCGCCGCCCAGTCGTCTGCCAGTGCGGCGCTGTGCACGACCGCGTCGACCTCCAGCTGCTGTGGGCCGCCCGCGATGTCCCATTGGAGGTAGCGAGCGCGTGGATGCGACCACCCGTCTGGCCGCCGACCGAACGCGGTCACCTCGTGCCCGCCTTCAGCGAGTGCGGTCGCGACGGCGCTCCCGATGAACCCGCTCGCGCCCGTCACCGCGACCCTCACGGTGCACCGCCTACGAGTGCTTCGACGGCTTTGGCGAGGGCCGCCCGATCGAGCTTGCGGCTGCGGCCCGATCGCGGGAGATCGTGCATGGTGATGATCGTGTCAGGCAGCACTGCGGCGTCAATGAGGCCGGGAAGCGTGCGGCGCAGGGCTGCTTCGTCGAAGCTGGCGTCTGGGACGATCACCAGAACGAGCTGATCATCCCCGACCTCATTGGGGGCGGCATCCGGCATGGCGCGGCTTGCCCAGCCGGTTCATGTGGTGGAAGCCGTGCTGAACCACAAATCCGGCAGCGTCTCCGGCGTGGCTGCCGTGTACAACCGCTA
>JANOED010000144.1:0-4466 GCA_031413035.1 Leifsonia sp.
CATCTCGTTTGGTGCGCTCTCGGTCGCTGCGGGCCTCGACATCTGGCAGACCTGTGTTCTCAGCCTGTTGATGTTCTCGGGGGGTTCGCAGTTTGCGCTCGTCGGCATCATCGCTTCGGGGGGTGCGGCGGCTGGGGGAGCAGCAATCGCCAGCGCGGCCCTGCTGGGCACTCGCAACGCTCTTTACGCACTGCGAGTCGCCCCGTTCATCGGCGTCCCGTGGCCAACCCGTGCACTCGCAGCCCACTGGACAATCGACGAGACCACGGCAGTCTCAACCGCCCAACCGACGCTCGAGGGTCAGCGAGCCGGGTTCTGGTGGACAGGCGCGATCATCTACATCGGCTGGAACCTCATGACCCTCCTCGGCGCGCTCATCGGGGATCTCGTGGGTGACGTGAGCGCACTGGGACTCGATGCCGCAGCTGCGGCCGCCTTCCTCGGCCTCGTCTGGCCCCGGCTCACTCAACTCCAGCCGGTCGTGGTGGCTATCGGTGCCGCAGTCGTTGCGGCCGTGCTCACGCCCGCCCTTCCTCCCGGCATTCCGGTGCTCGCTGCAGCGCTCGTCGCTGTGATCGTCGGTCTGACGAACTGGTGGGGGCCAAAGCAAGCTGTCGAGGTGGTGCCGCAATGACCATCTGGCAGATCGTGATCCTCGCCTCGATCGCCGTTTTCGCGATCAAGCTTGTCGGATACCTCGTGCCCCCCTCCCTCATCGAGAAACCAACCCCCGCACGAATCGCCAACCTACTCACGGTTGCGTTGCTCTCCGCCCTCATCGTCGTGCAGACGCTAGGAGCGGGTCAGGCGATCGTGATCGATGCGCGTGTGCCGGCCCTGATCGTCGCTGCCGGGTTGTTCGCGCTGAGGGTTCCGTTCATCATCGTGGTGGCGGCCGCGGCAGTAGTCGCCGCAGGGATTCGCGCCTTCACCTAACCTTCGGGGTGGTCGACTCCGGGCATCCATGACTGGCCGGGAGTGCCCCAGCCCTGTTTACGGATCGCTTTCGCGGCCACCTTGCCGTGCGGATGCACTAGGCGGTCAACGTAGAGCACCCCGTCGAGATGATCGTTCTCGTGTTGGAAGATGCGGGCAAGCCATCCTTCCGCGCGCATCTCGTATTGGGCCCCATCGACGTCGACAGCGCGAAGGATGACGCGTTCCGCCCGTCGAAGCGGAAATCGCTCACCCGGCACTGATAGGCAGCCTTCGGACTCCTCATCCTCGTCGGCATCACCGATGGCAACGGGACTCATCCACAGCTCGGGGTTGATGGCCACACCTCGGTGCAACTGACCCTCGTCGTCGTTCCAGTTGTAGACAAAGACGCGGCTGCCGACCCCAACTTGGGGTGCTGCGAGACCGACGCCGGGGGCCTCCTGCATTGTGTCGAACAGGTCATCAACGAGGGTGCGAAGTTCAGAACCGAAGACCGTGACCGGTGCTGCTGGATTGTGAAGCGTGGGGTCACCCGTGATCAGGATCGGAAGAACGGCCATTTGGCCAGAATATAGCGACCAGAGCGGGTAGATTCGACCCGTGCCACCCGAGATTCAAGACCTCGCAGAGACCTTCACTCTCAGTTCTTCAGCAGCTATCGGCATTCCGCTCGCTCTGACGGCGGCAGTTCTTCTTGCTTTCGGCACTCAGTACCAAAACCGGGGTGTCGTGCATGTTGACGCGGCGTCGGAGCAAAGCGCTCAGACCGGTCTCAGCATGCGCCAACTGCGTGCACTGCTGGCTCGCCCCTCGTGGGTGATCGGCAGTGTGCTTCTTGCTATCGGTATGGTCGTTCAGCTAGCGAGCCTGGCGTACGCGCCGCTGATCGTCGTTCAGCCTCTGGGTGCGGTGGCACTGGTAATTACCGCGATCTTGAACTCGCGCATGACCAAGACTCCCCTCGACGCGGTCTCGATTCGCTCGATTGTCGTCTGCGTTCTCGGAGTGGCCGGGTTCGTGACGATCGCAGCGCTGTTCGCGAAGTCCAACGCCATCACCGAGACGCAACTCGTTATCGTGCTTGCCATCCTCACCGCGGTGCTTGCCATCCTCATCACTCTCTTCCTGATTATGCGCAAGCGTCGACCTCGCCCGATCTTCTACGTTGTCGCAGCCGGGGTTTTGTTCGGTTTTGTGGTAACCCTCGCGAAGGTCGTGATTGACCGCGTGCGCACGATCATCGCGGGTCCGTTCACAATAGGGCCGGCCGACATTCTCACGCTCCTCTGCCTTCTGGGACTCGGCGCCGCGGCGATCCTCGGGATGTATTTCGTGCAGACTGCCCACTCGTCGAACCCACCCGACATTGTGGTTGCGGGATTGACCGTCATTGATCCCCTGGTGGCTGTCTCGATTGGTGTCATCGTCCTCGGCGAGGCCGCTGACGCTCCGCTGTGGGCGATTTTCGCCATGGCCGTCGCCGCCGCGGTCGCCATTTGGGGTGTTCTCTCCCTCGCTCGTCACCACCCGCAATCACTGGCGAACGCTACGCTCGCAGCTGCTGCTCCCCGGTAGCTAACACACCGTACGATACGGTGGATGGGGCGCTTGCGCCGTTCACGCGCCTAGAGAAGGAACTCAAACACGTGGCAACAGCCCCACGCCGCTCGCCCCACGAGGGAAAACCGCGAATGCGCATCCTCATCGCCGCCGACACGTTCTGGCCAGAGATCAATGGCGCGTCGACTTTTGCAAGCCGCCTCGCTGCGGGTCTGGTTGAGCGCGGGCACGAGGTACACGTCGCTGCGCCCTCGTACAGCAACACCAAGCTCGGTGCACGCGAAGAGGAGCACGAGGGCAAGCGGTTCACGGTGCATCGCATCTACTCGTGGCGCTGGTATCCCCACCCGTGGTTGCGGTTCGCGCTGCCGTGGCGCATCAAGCAGAACAGTGCAGAGATTCTCGATCGAGTGAAGCCCGACGTTATTCACTTCCAGTCACACATTGTGATTGGTCGAGGAATGAGCATCGAGGGGCAGAAGCGTGGCATCCGACTCATCGGCACCAACCACTTCATGCCCGACAATCTCATGGAGTACACGCTCGTCATTCCGAAGTTCCTCTGGAACTGGGCCATCGGTCTGGCCTGGGGGGCGGCGGGTCGCTCATTCGGGCGCGCTGAGGCAGTCACCACCCCCACGCGCAAAGCCGCAGATTACCTCGAAGCGAACACACCGGTGCGAGGCGTCATCCCGATCTCGTGCGGACTCGATGCCCACAACTACACGCCGAACTTTGCGCCGCGAACCGAGAATCTCATTGTCTTTCTTGGTCGGGTGGTAGAGGAGAAGCAGATCGACAAGCTCCTGCGGGCGTTCGCTCTACTGAGCCGTGAGCTCAAGGCGAAGCTGGAGATTGTGGGCGGAGGCGACCTCGAAGGCAAGCTCAAGTCGCTCGCGGTCAACCTCGGCATCGCGAATCGGGTGAAATTTACCGGGTATGTCGAGGAGTCGTATCTGCGGAGTGCATTGACGCGCGCCACGGTGTTCGCGATGCCCTCGATCGCCGAGCTTCAATCGATCTCGACGATGGAGGCGATGGCATCCGGCCTGCCGATCGTCGCGGCGAACGCGATGGCTTTGCCCCACCTTGTGCACGACGGGGAGAACGGGTTTCTGTTCGAGCCGGGCAATGTGGAGCAGTTCGCGGGGAAGCTCACTGCTCTGCTCTCGATGACTGACGAGGAGCTGCGGCCGTTCAAGGAGGAGAGCCTGCGGATCGTCGAATCTCATGACATTCAGCGCACTCTCGATACCTTCGAGAGCCTCTATCGCGGCGAGCCCATTGAGTCGCCGGAACAGGAAGCGCCCACATCGCACAAGGCTGGCTGACCGCTGCCGACCCGCCGGCGTTCTAGTTGGTATCTTGGAACTCGGTCGCAACGGGAATCCCGGCGCGGCCGCGGGGCGGTAGCTCAGCTGGTTAGAGCAGCGGACTCATAATCCGTCGGTCACGGGTTCAAGTCCCGTCCGCCCTACACAGCGTCATGGTCGAGTAATGTCAGGCGCAATGCACACCGTCGAGCTCCGAGCCGTACGCGACGCCGTCTACGAGGTCTTCGCGGCGGAGGGTCGCGCTCCCTCAACCGCAGAGCTCGCACGACTCACCGGCAGGACAGTCGGTCACGTCAGCGCCGACCTCCGCGAACTTGCCGACGTTCACGCCCTCGTGTTGAACGCCGACGGGGATGCGATCCGCATGGCTCACCCCTTCTCTGCCGCGCCGATGGCATTCGTGCTCACCCCGATTGACGGTCGCGACGAGCGGCGGTGGTGGGGCGGTTGCGCGTGGGACTCCTTCGGTATCAGTGCCGCACTGGCCCTTGACGTTTGGATCGAAACCGTGTGCCCGCAATGCGGCTCCCCAATCCGATTCGAGACCGGTCC
The DNA here is from genome assembly GCA_031413035.1 of Leifsonia sp. GTDB lineage: Bacteria > Actinomycetota > Actinomycetes > Actinomycetales > Microbacteriaceae > Rhodoglobus. Next base: position 4,386 of record JANOED010000144.1, read on the forward strand.
CAACGTCGCGCCGCCTGCGCCGCTCGCGGTGCGGTTCCCGCGACCCGCGGCAGAGTGGTGGAACGATGTCGTTGCAACGTG
>JANOED010000145.1:0-4256 GCA_031413035.1 Leifsonia sp.
TAGTCGGCCGCGGGCTGACGGCCGGGCGGACGCCCAATGCCGATTCGAACTCGAGTGAAGTCGCCGGTTCCGATCGCGGCGATGATGTCGCGCAGGCCGTTGTGACCGCCGTGACCGCCCCCGTGCTTGAGGCGCACAGAATCGAACGGAATATCCAGTTCGTCATGCAGCACGATCAACCGCGACGGCTCGAGTTTGTAGAAGCGCAGCAGAGCCGCGACCGGCCCGCCCGACAGGTTCATGAACGTGTTGGGTTTGGCCAGCGTGAGCCGTGGACCGCCGGTGCCGCTTCGCCCATCGGCCACCGCCGAGTTGGACTTGTGATTCGAGAACGAGACGGATGCCCGATCAGCGAGCAGCGCGAGTGCCATGTGACCGACGTTGTGACGATTGCCGGCGTAGCCGGACCCGGGATTGCCGAGTCCGACCACAAGCCAGCGGTCGTCGTCCACAGTGGAGCGCTTGCCGAACAGGATGCGCTACTCGGCGTCCTCGGCCGCGGGCGCCTCGGGTGCAGCCTCGGCGGCGGCCTCTGCGGCCTCAGCGGCCTGCTCTTCACCCATGTCGGCCTGAGACTCGCCGGTGATGCCGACGACTAGAGTCTCGGGGTCGGTGATCAGGGTTGCGCCGGAAGGCAGCGTGACAGCGCCCGCGAGAATGTGGGCACCCTCTTCGAGACCCTCGATCGACACGACAAGGCTTTCGGGAATGTGAGTGGCCTCGACTTCGAGCGACAGGGTGTTCGAGCCGTGGTTGACGTTGGTGCCGGGAGCGGACTCACCCTCGAAGTGGATAGGCACGTCGACGATGACCTTCTCACCCTTGCGCACGACTATCAAGTCAATGTGCTCGATGATCTGACGCACCGGATCCTTCTGCACATCCTTCACCAGCGCAAGCTGCGTCTTGCCCTGGATGTCGAGCTCGAGCACCTGGTTCGACTTGCGGAGGATCAGCGAGACTTCGTGCCCGGGAAGAGTCACGTGCTGGGGTTCGGTGCCATGACCGTAGATCACGGCTGGGATCTTGCCTACAGCGCGAATCTTGCGCGCGGCGCCCTTGCCAAAGTTGTCACGGATCTCCGTGACGAGGTGGTTGCTTACTGCCTTCTCGGCCATGATGAATCTCCTGGTGGGTGCAAATTTCTCTGCGTGATGACGAATGCACGGGGGAAACACCCACCGCGTCGATAACGGATTCCGCTAGGAAATCCCTCGCCGAAGTTCAGTCGCCCAGCCTACCAGCGATTTCGGCAACGATCACCTCGGGCTTCGACTCGATGCTGACGGCAAACCCGGGCTCGTCGGCGGCTAGTGGCTCAAGGGTTGCCAGCTGTGAGTCGAGAAGCTCGAGCGGCATGAAGTGTTCCGTGCGGGTTCCCATCCTGGCGGCCAGCAGTGCTCGCGGGCCGTGGAGCAGAACAAAACGAGTTTCGGGGGCAGCGGCACGAATTGCCTCCCGGTAGCTGCGCTTCAGCGCCGAGCACGCGACGACCAGACCGGTTCCGGATGCCGCGGCGAGCGCCTCCCCGACGAGTGCAAGCCAAGGCCACCGATCGCCGTCGTCCAGCGGCGTTCCCGCCGCCATCTTCGCGACGTTGGATGCGGGGTGCAGGTCGTCCGCGTCGGCGAACGGCACCCCGAGCTTCTCGGCCAGGAGTGAGCCGACGGTCGACTTGCCTGAGCCGCTGACCCCCATGATGACGACGAGGGGCGGCTGCGGCATCCTCCCACGATAGCGATAGCCTGTTCTGGGCGATTCGAACAGGAAGAGAAACTGTGACTCAGGCGAATATCGGTGTTGTCGGACTCGCGGTGATGGGGTCAAACCTCTCGCGCAACCTGGCGAGTCGGGAGGGGAACACCGTCGCGGTGTACAACCGCACTTGGGCTCGCACCGAGACCCTGATCAAGGAGCACCCCGAGGCGGGGTTCGTCGCATCGAAGACGATCGAGGAGTTCGCGGCGTCGCTGTCGAAGCCGCGCACCGCGCTGATCATGGTGCAGGCGGGCAAAGGCACCGACGCCGTCATCGACGAACTCGTCGCGGTGTTCGAGCCAGGCGACATCATTGTCGACGGCGGCAACGCTCTCTTCACCGACACCATCAGACGCGAGGCGGCGGTTCGCGAGACCGGAATCAACTTCGTGGGTGCAGGAATTTCGGGCGGCGAAGAGGGCGCGCTGAACGGACCGTCGATTATGCCCGGGGGTTCTGACGAGTCGTGGGTGACCTTGGGGCCCATCCTGAAGTCGATCGCCGCGATCGCCGAAGGTGAGCCCTGTGTCACACACGTCGGGCATGACGGCGCCGGACACTTCGTCAAGATGATCCACAACGGTATCGAGTACGCCGACATGCAACTCATCGCCGAGGCGTACGACCTGATCCGTCAGGGCACCGGGGCGACCCCGGCGGAGATCGCCGACATTTTCACCGAGTGGAACAAGGGCGAACTTGAGAGCTACCTCATCGAGATCACCGCCGAGGTGCTCAGGCAGGTTGATGCCAAGACTGGCGCGCCCCTCGTCGACGTGATTCTTGATCAAGCGGGTTCGAAGGGCACCGGAGTCTGGACCGTGCAGACGGCGCTGGACCTCGGGATCCCGGTGTCCGGGATCGCCGAGGCGGTGTTCGCGCGGGCGCTGTCGTCGAAGCCGGCGCAGCGGGCGGCCGCGGCATCCCTCCCCGGGCCGGCGACCCCGGCGACCGTGATTGACCGGGCCGCGTTTATCGAAGACGTGCGGCAGGCGCTCTACGCGTCGAAGATCATCGCCTACAGCCAAGGTTTCGACGCGATCGTCGCCGGCGCCGAGCAGTACAACTGGAACATCAAGAAGGGCGACATCGCGAAGATCTGGCGCGGCGGTTGCATCATTCGCGCTCGCTTCCTCAACAGAATCACGGATGCCTACGCCGAGAACCCGGCGCTCGTCGCGTTGGTCACCGCCCCTTACTTCGCCGACGCGATTGCCGCGACTCAGGAAGCGTGGCGGCGGGTCGTTGCGCATGCGGCCGCTGCAGGAATCCCGAGCCCTGCCTTCTCCAGCTCGCTCGCCTATTACGACGGGCTACGCGCCAAGCGCCTTCCTGCCGCACTCGTGCAGGGGCAGCGGGACTTCTTCGGAGCACACACGTACCAGCGCGTCGACCTGCCGGGTACCTTCCACACTCTGTGGTCGGGCGACCGCAGCGAGGTTGAGTCCGCGGGCAGCAGCCACTAGTGGGGCGCTCTGGTGACTAGTCACGACGACGAGGGGCACGACGAGCCCGGCGAGGGCGACGACGAGCCCGAACTCGTCGGCTACGAGCCGCTCGGGGATCGGCCGCTTCGCAGCCGACACCTCGCCACGGTGACGCGGGTGTTCGTGGTTCTTGGACTCGCGGGGCTGGTTCTGCCGGGCATCCTGATCACCGCGGGTACTGCGCAGCGTACGGCAGTGACCGCGTGTGCTGCATACACCGCGTACTACGCGCCGACCGCCGCGGGCTTTGACGTGCGTTTCGAGTTGTTCAGCGCCGCCGGAATGGGCTGGAACTGCTACGCGCGTGAGTTTGGCGGGGATGAGCTGTTGCTCGTGGCTCTAGGACTGATCCCGGGCTCTGCACGGCTGCCCAGCGCGCCCGCGATCGACTCCTAGCTGCGGGAGCGGCGGGTACGGCGACGGCTGGCCAGAGCGAGAAGGCCAATGCCGAGAACGGTGACCCCTCCGGCAAGGAGGATAAGGGGCATCGGGCTGTCGGACCCCGTTGCAGCGAGGGCCGCTGGTGCGGGTGTGCCAGGCTCGGTGAACGGCAAGGTGGGGAGCTGACCGCAGTCGGCGGTGGGCGGAAGGGCTAGAAGGGCGGCCGTTCCCAGCTTGACGCCCTCGACCATGATGCGGCCGTGCCGCTCAGCCGTGCCCGCCGGCGAAACGCTCCACAGCGCGTAGGTCCACTCGGCCGGGTCAAGGCCAAGGTCCCTTTCCCGCTCCGAGATCCAGACGGTGCCTGCCGAGTCGACGGTTATCCCTTCGATCAGATGGATGGCGCCCCCAGAGACCTCCGAGGCCGTGAATACCGGAACGACGGTCAAGGAGACTGGATCGATACGGTAGACCGTGTTGGCGCTCCTCGCGAAGAACACCCCGTCAGCAGGACTCCAGGTGAGGCTGCCTAGGCCTCCGATAGGCAGGGCCGCGACTAGTGCGGCCGAGCCGTCGGTCAGCTCAATGCGGAAGAGGCCCTGGCGACCGATCGCCCACCCCGCGCCCGCC
>JANOED010000146.1:0-2212 GCA_031413035.1 Leifsonia sp.
GAGGTCGCCCATTCCCGGAATGCAGAGTACGAGCGGGCCCGTGCTAGTGCCAACGACTTCGTAAGCGACGGTTCCGTCGTCAACAGCGATGGATTCGAATGCTGAGCTAATAGTCATAGCCGTAAAGCTAATAAACATAGCCAAATCTGTCAAGGGGCGATCTGTGGCACGGTTGACCCATGGCATCCGTTCCCCTTCTTGAGCGGGCGCCGCGGCCATGGAATGCGGATGCCGCCTACGACGCCTTCGAGGCTTGGGCCGTCGACCGCGGCCTCCCGCTCTACCCGGCGCAGGACGAGGCGCTCATCGAGCTTGTCTCTGGCGCGAACGTGATCCTCTCCACGCCGACCGGCACGGGAAAGTCACTCGTGGCAATCGCCGCCCACTTCGTAGCGCTGGCGCAAGGCAAGCGCACGTTCTACACCGCGCCCATCAAGGCGCTCGTCTCTGAGAAGTTCTTCGCGCTCGCCGACATCTTCGGCCCGGAGAACGTCGGCATGGTGACCGGCGATTCGAATGTGAATCCGGATGCCCCGATCATCTGCTGCACTGCGGAGATTCTCGCGAACCTCGCCCTGCGCCACGGGGCCAACGCCCCCGTCGATCAGGTCGTCATGGACGAGTTTCACTTCTACGCGGACGCCGACCGCGGGTGGGCGTGGCAGGTGCCCCTGCTGACACTTCCGCGAGTGCAGTTTCTGCTGATGTCGGCGACGCTCGGGCCGATGAAAGACATCGCCGACGACCTGAGCACTCGCACCGGGCGGGAGACAAGCCTGATCACCGGAGTAGATCGGCCGGTTCCGCTGCACTACACGTATGCCCTCACACCCGTTCACGAGACCGTCGAAGACCTGCTGCACACCGGACAGTCGCCGATCTACATCGTGCACTTCTCGCAGGCCGCTGCCCTCGAGCGCGCGCAGGCCATGACGAGCGTCAAGATCATCAGCCGAGAGCAGCGGGACGAGATCGCGGAGGCGATCGGCAGTTTCCGCTTCACGACTGTCTTCGGGCAGACTCTTTCTCGGCTCATCCGTTCGGGCATCGGCGTGCACCACGCGGGCATGCTGCCCAAGTATCGCCGCCTGGTCGAGCAGCTCGCCCAGCGCGGGCTTCTTCGGGTCATCTGCGGCACCGACACGTTAGGCGTGGGCATCAACGTGCCAATCCGCACGGTTCTGCTCACCGCCTTGACCAAATTCGATGGCACCCGGATGCGTCAGCTGAGCGCTCGCGAGTTTCATCAGGTCGCCGGACGTGCAGGTCGTGCAGGCTACGACACCGCCGGAACTGTCGTCGCACAAGCGCCCGAGCACGAAGCCGAGAATGCGCGACTGGTCGCGAAGGCCGGCGACGATCCCAAGAAGGTCAAAAAGATCGTGCGAAAGAAAGCACCCGAAGGCTTCGTGTCGTGGAGCGAGACGAGTTTCGAGCGCATGATGGCGGCCGAGCCCGAGCGACTCACGAGCCACCTCCAGGTGACCCACTCGATGATCCTGAACGTCATCGCACGAGGCGGTGACACGTTCGAGAACATTCGGTCGCTCATCTTTGACAGCCACGAGACCTGGGCCAACAAGCTGGCGCTCGCCCGCCGCGCTCTGTCGATCTATCGCACGTTGCGCACTGCGGGCGTTGTCACCCAGGTTTCGACTGGCTCGACCACCGAGATTCGGCTCACCGTCGATCTCCAGCCCAACTTCGCACTCAACCAGCCGCTCTCGCCCTTCGCGCTCGCGGTATTCGAACTCCTCGACCCCGAGTCACCGACCTACGCGCTCGACATGATCTCGGTGCTCGAGGCGACTCTCGACGACCCGCGACCGATCCTTTCGCAACAGCAGTTTCAGGCTCGGGGGGAAGCCGTTGCCGCGATGAAGTCCGAGGGCATCGAGTACGACCAGCGCATGGAGCTCCTTGAGGAGGTCACGTGGCCGAAGCCGCTGGAAGACTTACTCGACGCGGCCTTCGCCACCTACAGCGCGACCCAGCCGTGGATCGGCGATTTCGCCCTCAGCCCCAAGACGGTTGTGCGCGACATGTACGAACGCGCGATGACGTTTGCCGACTACGTGGGCTACTACAAACTGGCTCGCAGCGAGGGACTTGTGCTGCGCTACCTGTCAGACGCCTATCGCGCGACCCGTCAGACGATTCCGGATGACGCCAAGACCGACGAACTCCGCGACCTCATCGAGTGGCTCGGCGA
>JANOED010000147.1:0-7178 GCA_031413035.1 Leifsonia sp.
CCGGCGCTTCGCGTGCTGATGCGTTCGCTGCGCCCGCTTCCGGCGCCGGTGGCGCTCGGCGTCCTCGCCGCTCTCGGCACGGCGCTCGGGTTCGGTGGTGACGCCGGTCAGGATCAGTTGGGTTATCGACTTGGCCCGGAGGATGGTCTCCAGGTCGGTGCCGTAGAACGCACCCTTGCCAGGTTTGTCGAGCACCACCTCTCCGACGATGGGTGCGAGTTCGGGGATAATCTCGTGGCCCGCCGAGCCGCGGGTGAGCAGGCGGCCCATCGGGCCCACATCCCCGATCCGCAGGCTCGGGTTGCCGCGATCACGTTTGGCCGGGAACAGGTCGGTCAGGTCCTCGCGGTGACCTTCACGGGTGTGGATGACCGTCCACCCCTTCTCGCGGAACAACTCCAACACGGCTCGCGTCGGCGCGATCGACCCGCGCAGGGTCGAAACGTCGTTGCCCAGAGACTCACCGAATCCCCCGGTCTCCATGAAGTCGCGCTGAAAGTCGATGCATACCAGCGCGACGTGTTCGGGGTCGAAGGTGAACTCGTAGGGTTCAGCTGCTACCGAAATGGCGGCTGTCGTGTCGTTCTTCACATCCATGACCTTCCTGATGGGGCTGTAGTGGTACTCAGCCGTTGTGGGTGACGATGGTTCCCGCGGTGCCGGCCAGGGCATCCGGAAGTCTGGCGATTGACGTGATGATGGCGCGAGCCCCGCCCGCCGCAATGAAGTCGATGGCCGACTGCACCTTCGGGCCCATCGACCCTGCGGGAAACTGTCCGGCTTCAAGGTGCTCGCGCATTTCGGCCACACCGACGGTGCGCAGCGCCCGCTGGCCGGGTGCGTTGAAATCGACGTAGACCTCGTCGACACCGGTGACGAGCACGAGAGTGTCGACGCCGATCTGGCCGGCGAGCAGCGCCGAGGCGCGATCCTTGTCGATGACAGCATCGACCGGATGCCAGCCAGCTGAGTCACGCACCACCGGGATTCCCCCGCCGCCGGCCGCGATCACGACGGCTCCGGTGTCAACAAGTGCTCGGATGTAGCGCGACTCGATGATGGTGGTCGGGATGGGGCTGGCGACCACACGACGATAGGTGTCCTTACCCATTTCGGTCACCGCCCACCCCTCCTCGGCAACGCGGAGCCGCGCGACTTCGGCGGTCAGCTGCCCGCCGATCGGTTTGGTGGGTTTCTGGAAGGCGGGATCGTCGGCGTCCACCTCGGCGTGGGTGAGTACAGCGACGGCGCGGGTGTCGAGCTGACGGGCCTCGAGCGCGGAGTCGATCGCCACCGCCAGCATGTGGCCGATGCCGCCTTGCGAGTCGGCGACGGCGAGCCAGAGCGGTAGGGCGGGAAGACCCTCAACCATCGCGTCGGGTGCGACCAGCTCGCCGCGGCGAAGGATGTAGCCGACCTGCGGTCCGTTGCCGTGGGTGACGACGGTGGTCCAGCCGTCTGCCACCAGGCCCGCCACCGACTCAGCGAACCGACCTGCGCGCTCGAGTTGGCGATCGACCGAGCCCGGCTCGCCGTCAAGAACGAGAGCGTTGCCACCGATCGCGATGAGCACGGTGCCGGCGGAGCCTGCGGCGCGGTCGGTTGCCGTCGCGGCGCTCATGCCGCACCTCGCAGCTGCGCCAAGTAGCGCGTCGCCTTGAGGAAGACTTCGCTCGGTGCGGTCACAATGCCCGCGCCGATCTGACCGATCCCGGCCTCGCGGTGAGCGATGCCCGTGTTGATCAGTGGTAGCACCCCGGTGTCGAGCACTCGCAACACGTCGATCCCCGACGGCGTTCCCGCAAAGTTCAGCGGAGGCAGTGGGTAGGCCGGGTGCGGCCCGAGCGTTATTCTGCGCATCGATCGGGTCGCCTCGAGGGCGTCGTTCGGCGTGCCCCCGACGAACTGGGTGATCGCTGGCGACGCTGCCATCGCGAAGCCGCCGAGACCCAGAGTCTCGGTGATCGCCGAATCCCCGAGGTCTGGGTTCGCGTCCTCCGGGCCAAAACCGGGGAAAAACAGTCCATCGGCAGGTCCAACCGGCGTGGTGAACCACTCCGTTCCGCTGCCGGCAACGCGAAGTCCGAACTCGACGCCATTGCGCGCCATCGCGGTCACCAGGGTGGAGTTCTGGATGCCGATGGCGGCATCAAGCGCAAGCTTCGCCGCCGCCATCGAGATGTTGAGGGCGAAGTGATCGTTGCCCGCGAGGAAGGCGAGCACTGCGACACTCTCAGCATTCGGCTCCAGCGCCGCGATCGTTGGTGCGAGCCGGCGCGCCAACAATGACGTCGCCGCAACATTGCGGTTGTGACCTTCGTCGCCCATCGATAGTGCCTGCCCGATCAGCGAGGTGACATCGATCGGCCCGAAGCTGACGAGCGTGCGGTCGAGAACCGGACCGAGCACATCCCGCATCCAGGCAAGGCGGGTGATGACCTCGGAGTCGTACGCGCCGAATCGCAGAACCTTTCCGAGTCCCTCGTTGAGGCTCGCGAATGCCTGCCGCCCGTCGTCGAGGTCAGTTGCCACGATCACCGGCATCGACGGCGCGATCACGCCTGCCATCGGGCCGACGGCACCGTGATGGTGGCAGGGCTTCACGGTTATCTCGCCGGCATCGAGCATCCGCAGCGCCTCGTCGGGGCTCTCCGCCCAGCCCTCAAACAGAGTGGCGCCGATGAGCGCGCCGCGCATCGGGCCGCACATGCGCTCCACCTCGATCGGCGGGCCAGCGTGCAGCAGCGTGCGGCCCTCAGCGATCCCCGGCATCACTTCGCGGGCCGGGCGCACCCGGGTGAACTGCGGTTTGACTGCGTGCACCGCGGCGATCGCCACCGCGTTGGCGGCATCGGTCACCTCGTTGTCGAGGGTCAGACCCAGTCGGGCGACGTCAGCGTCACCGAACGCGGGTGGACGCCAGTCGAGCTGGGTGACCTGAGTCGCCGGAATGCCCTCCACGATGAGCGGGAGCCCCGCGTTGACGACGCTGAGTTCGGAGCCGAGGACGCTCATGCCGCACCGCCCTTCGTGCCCTTGGTGTCGTGACCGCTCTGCGCCGCCGCCACCAGTCGGGCGGCCGACGCGTTCGTCTCGGCCACGATCACTCCAGCATCGATCAGGATGCCGCGCTGCCGCGCCAGCCCCTGCGGATCGGCAGCCGTGCCACACACCGAGCCGACCACTAGGAGGTCTCTGTCCCCGGCGCGGGCTGCCGCCCGAGCCGCGGCCACTGCCTCGGCGACCGGTGTCGCGGGGTCGGCGTGTGCCCCGTACCCGAGAACCAGATCCAGCAGGATGGTGCCGACCGTCGCATCCGAGCCGGCCGCCCTGATCTTCTCGGCGCGGGATTCGGGATCGATCATCGGGTGCGGCCTACCCGCGGTGAACTCGTCGTCGCCTAGGTCGATGATCTCCGCGCTGACGCCGACCCGTTTCAGGATGATCTTCGACTCAGAGGCGAGCGTGCCGCCGGTGTACAGTCCCAGGATTCGACCGGGCGGCGCGGTGATCGGCTCAAGCTCGGCGACCGTGAACGGGTGCGCGGCCAGCTCTGCCGCGGCGAGTGCGCCTCCCTCGAGGGTGCCGCGCACGGCGACTCCCCCGCTGTCACTATCGCCTTCACCGAGGAGGCACGCGACCACCGGGATGCCGTTGGCGGCGATCGTCGACAGGCGTTCGTGCAAGGCCCGCGCGACCTCGGGTGCCGGGGGTTTGGAGACCACCATGATCACGGTGGTCGCGGCATCGTCGACCAGTAGGTCCAGCGCGAGGTGAGTCATCAGGCCACCGATATCGGGCGAGAGATCGCGACCCCCCACCCCGATGAGTTGCGACACTCCGACCCCGGCGGTGTCGAGCAAGCGCGACACCTCTTGAGCGCCGGTGCCCGACGCCGCGACAATTCCGACCGGTCCAAGCGCGACCACATTGGCGAAACCGAGCGGCACCCCGTCAATGATCGCGGTGCCACAGTCTGGGCCCATCATGAGCAGGCGCTTGTCGAGCGCCAGTTTCTTGAGCCGCAACTCGTCGGCAAGGTCGACGTTGTCGGAGAAGCAGAAGACGTGCATCCCGTCGCGGAGCGCCTGCTCGGCGACGATCGGTGCATAGGTTCCCGCAATCGAAATGGTGACCAGGTTGGCGGGCCGCTCGGCCTGAGCAGCCGCCGCGATGCCCTCGCGGATGGTGCCCGGCCGCTGCTTGTCAGAGCTGGAGCCCTGATCCACTGCCGTCAGCGCTGCCTGAGCCGCATCGAGGGCGGCGGCGACCGTGTCGGCGTCGGTTCCACGCACCACGAAGACGAGGTCGTCAGGCGCCGCAGTCAGCCCGGCCGGGAGCATGTCGGACTCCTCGAGAATGCCCAGATTGGATGGGGTCGCCATCACAGCCCCCACACGCACGATGCCGTCGCGCTTCTCCGTGGTCGACGCGATTGCCATAAGCGCGACCGAGTCGCGGTAGAAGTGCGGCAGAACCCGCGACGACAACACCGTTGACTCGCTCATGCTGCCCCCCGGGCGTAGCGACCGACGAGATCGGCCTGCAGTGTCGCGGCAAGTCCGGTCAGCAGGTCTACCCCTGAGGTAGCGCCCCAGCGTCGCGCGTCGTCGAGCAGCAGATCGGCGGGGCGCCCCCTCTCGAACCCGGCCACCAGGGTGTGCACGTGTTCGGCGAATCGACCGGATGCCGCGGCCGCGAGATAGTGCCGAGAGCTGGTTGTGGTCGCCGCGAGCAGCGGCGCCGTTGCCTCCGACAGGCGGGACGCGGCATCCGTTCGGCCCAACACGGCGAGCGCGGCGTGACAGCCGACCACCATGTCGTCACCCGTTGGGGTGGTGCCAGGGCCCGCCCCCACAATGTCGGGCAGTACTCGCTGCGGCTCAAGGGCCAGGGCCGCCGCCGACAAGTCGGTAGCGCGCGACCTGACCCGACTCAGACCGCCGTCGAAGGAGGAGTGCATGGGAAGCGTTGGGGTCGTCAATAGCTCGTGCGCGACCGCCGTAATCGTCGCGTCAGCCATGCGCCGCTGCGCCAAGCGCAGGTCGACGGGAACGAGAAGTGAGTCACTGACCCACGGCGACAACTCGACGATTCGACCAAGTCCGACGGCGAGAAAGTCGGCGCGCACGCGAGCGTAGGTGGATGCTCTGGGGATGCTGATGCCACCGGGCGTGACACCGACCGTGCCGTCAGTTACCGTCACCAATACCGGATCCCCGGTGGAGCTGAACACCGCGCGCAACACAATCGCCGATTGTCCGAGATGGACGACTCGGGCGGGGCTGCAGAGAGCAGCGGTGTCGAGCTGCAGGTCGACGCGTGCCCGATCAGGTGCCGCAATCCTTGCCACCATTGCCATACTCATGAATAGTAGGGACAGCAATCCCGCTCTGGCTCGGTCCGGAATGGACGACACCCGCGCCACCGATTGTCCGAAATAGACAAGGAGGTCGCGTGAGCGCCATCACGGTCCGCGAGATACTGACCCTTCCCGTGCTGCGCGGCACCTTCGTTGTCGCGGGGCGCGACGGGCTCGACCGGACAGTCGCTGGCATCAACGTGATGGAAGTACCCGATATCGCGTCGTTCGTGAAAGCCAACGAGTTGCTGCTCACGACCGCGTACCCACTGCGCGAGCATCCCGAAGACTTGGGCGGCCTGGTGCGCACCCTCGACCGACTCGGGCTTGCCGGGCTCGCGGTGAAGACTGGGCGGTACCTCGAGAAACTTCCCGATGAGGCCCTCGCGATCGCCGACGAACTCAACTTTCCGATACTGCTGGTCGCCGAACACACCTCCTTCAACGAAGTGATCGGCGCCGTGCTGGCCATCGTGCTCATCGAGTACGGGGCCGAACCAGCAGGCGCCGAGGCGATCAGAGAGCGCCTCACCGGGGTGGCGCTGGCGGGTGGTGGACTCGTCGAGATCGCTCGAACGCTCGCCGGCGCTCTGGGGCGATACGTCGTCATCGTTGACCGCGACGGCGCCGAGTTGGGTGCCGGCGGCGACGAAACCGTGCTCGGGGGCGACTGGGAATTTCCGATCACTGTCGCCGCTACGGAGCGCGGTCGCATCGTCGTCCACGGGGCAGAAGAGCCGACCCTGGGGCAGCGACGGCTAATCCGGCAGGCGTGCTTCGCCGCGGGCATGCATATCGCGCAGGCTGTGGCCAGCCTCGAACTCGACCGGCAGATGAGGGTGCTCTTTCTCGAGGAGTTGCTCGCCGGCAAACCTATCGACGAGTCCCTGGTTCGAGAACGGTCACGGCTTTTCGGGTGGGACTTCGGATCCGACCATGTGGTGGTGCTCGCCCGAATGAGCAACGAACTGTCGGATGCCGCCGTCGCGCAGGCAACCGAGAAGGCGCTGCAACGGGGTGCTATCGCGTGGGCGCGCGGGCATGAGGCGGTCGCGATCCTGCCTGCGGCATCCCTTCCCACGGATACAGCGGTCTGGCCGCGGATCGCTCACTGGGTCGACAGCCTCGGTCGACTCGGAGCGGGGCAGGTCACGGTCGCAACCGGGAGCGTCGCTGAGTCGGTGTCGCAGCTCGCGGCGTCCCACACTGCGGCGCGGGCATCGCTCGCCATCGCTCACGCAACGGGACGCTCACACGTGCGTTATGACCACCTGGGGCTTGAGCGGGTGATCCTGTCGGTACCCGACGAACTGCTGTCCGAACTCGTCACCCATGAACTCCGACCCCTGATCGAGGCCGACTTGGCCGCCGGATCCGACCTGTGCGCGACGCTGGAGATGTTCCTCGGAACCGGCAACGCCGCCGAGGCGGCCCGGCGGCTGTTCATCCACTACAACACGATGAAGCACCGGATGGCACGCATCTCCGAGCTTCTCGCTGCGGACCTGCACGATCCGCACGCCCGCCTCAAGCTCGCCTTCGCCCTTCAGGTGCGCAAGCTCATGACGTAGCCAGCGCTACTTCTTGCCCTGGTTCGCCACCGCCGCAGCACCAGCGGCGGCGGCCTCCGGGTCGAGGTACACCCCCGGGCCTAGGGGCTTGAACGCGTCATCCAACTCGTAGACAAGGGGGATGCCCGTGGGAATGTTGAGCTCGGAGATTGCTTCGTCGCTGATCCCGTCGAGGTGCTTGACGAGGGCGCGCAGGGAGTTGCCGTGCGCGGTGACCAGCACGGTCTTGCCGGCGGCGAGGTCGA